>CAZNBK010000045.1:11402-12081 GCA_964571105.1 uncultured Desulfovibrionaceae bacterium | reverse complement strand
CATGATCCAGGAAGACCTGGAAATCATGGGGCCCACCAAGCTCTCCGATGTGGAATCCGCGCAGCAGAATATCGTCAGAACCGTGCGCAAACTGGAAGGCGAAGGCCGCATAGCCATAAGCCGTGGAGGCGGAGATGTCTTTGTCTAATGAAGAAACCCGCAGTCAGTGGGGGACCATTTTCATGGGCCCGAGCCGCAGCATGGAAACCACCCTGGAAAAGGTTGAAGACGGCCGCCCTTCCCTGGCCTGGACCATGGGCACGGAAGAGGAATACCTGGAGCGGGTGCGCAGCAAAGCCGCAGTCAAGGCCAAAGAGATTATTCTGGCCGCGCAAACCGAGGCCCAAGCCCTGCACGATGCCGCCCATACTAAAGGCTATGAAGCAGGTCTGGCCCAAGCCCAGGCCGAACTTGCCGAATTCCGGCAGGGCATGGGCGAGTCTGTGGCCGCCGTGCTCGCGGCCATCAAAGCCGAGGCCCCCAGCATTGCCCTGGCCTGGCGCAACGACCTGAACAGGCTTTTGAAAGTCTGCGTGGAAACCGCGCTCAACCACGAATTGGACGCGAACCGCCAGGCGCTCTTGTCTTCGCTTTTGGACAACGCCATGCTTAAAATGGTCGAGCAGCAACGCATCAATATTGCAGTCAGCCCCGATGACGAACCGGCTGTGTCCGACAT
>CAZNBK010000045.1:1203-11392 GCA_964571105.1 uncultured Desulfovibrionaceae bacterium | reverse complement strand
GTCGATGCGGCGGGCAAAGAAACCGGACAGGTGTTCACTGTGCGCGCCGATGCCCAGTTACCGCCGGGCAGCATGGTGCTGGAAAGCGAGCAAAGCCGGGTAGATAATTCATTTGGCGTGCGCCGGGCCATGGTCGAGCAGATTCTGGCCGAACTGGTCCTGTCCGCAAATACGCCCCAGGAAGCCGAACTTACTCAGGAACAAACCGCAGAACCGGAACCGGCTGCCCCTGAACTTGCGGAACAAAATTTTGACGCTGCCGCAACAGTGCCCGAAGCTTATTCCGAACCCGCCAGAGAAGACGAACCGGGGCAGGAAGTCCTCAGCGACGCGGAACCGGTCATGGAACCGGTCGCGGAACCGGTCGTGGCCGAGGAAGACCAAGGCGAAGTGCCGCCGGAAATGGCTGTTGCGGACAATGCCGAAGCCGTGCAGCCTGAGGCTGTGCTGCCGGAAAGCGAACTTGCCGCCGAGCCAGACCAGACGCCCGACGAAACTGCACTGGCCCCTGAGCCGGTGGCCGAACCCGATCTTAAGGCCATGAGTGAAAATGAACTTCTGGCCGATATCATGGCGGATGCAGGGCTTGAGGAAGTGCCGCTGCCGGAGCCGGTGGCCGAAGGCAACCCGCCCGACGCTGCCGCGCAGCCCCAAGCTGCCGAACTGGACGACCAGCTGGTCGCCGCTGCCGAAACACCCGAGGCGCAGTCTGAACCCGAGCAGGAAGACAGCCGCGCTAAAAATGACAGCGCCGAAACAGGCAACGAAGCCGAACCGCAGGCATGAGCATTTCACCCAAAGACGCCGTCACGGTCATCTCCGCACTCGACCCCTGCAAAGTTTACGGCAAGGTAAGCAAGGTTGTAGGGCTGATTGCCGAAGGCCAGGGTCTGAGCGCGCCGGTGGGTTCGCTCTGCCACATCATCAACGACACTGACGCCGAACCCGTGCCCGCCGAAGTGGTTGGCTTTCGGGAAAATACCCTGCTGCTCATGCCCTATGACGATTTGCGCGGTATTCAGGCGGGCAGTCTCATTGAGGGTTCCAATCTGCCGCCGCTTTTTCCGGTGGGGCCGCACCTTCTCGGCAAGGCCTTTGACGCTTTCGGCGCTCCTCTTGAGGCCGACGGCAGCGCAACCCCCACGGTGAGCATTACCGGGCAACCCATTTACGCGCCGCCGCCCAACCCCATGAGCCGCCCGCGCATCCACGACCCGCTCGATGTGGGCGTGCGCGCCGTCAACGGCATGCTGACCCTGGGCAAGGGGCAGCGCGTGGCCATCATGGCCGGTTCCGGGGTGGGCAAGTCTACGCTCCTGGGCATGATGGCCCGCTATACCAAGGCCGATGTCAACGTTATCGCCCTGGTGGGCGAACGCGGTCGCGAAGTGCGGGAGTTCATGGAAAAAGATTTGGGCCCGGAAGGCATGGCCCGTTCCGTGGTGGTAGTGGCCACCTCCGACGCCTCGCCCCTGGTGCGCATGCGGGCCGCTTACTCCGCTACGGCTGTGGCCGAATATTACCGCGACCAGGGCAAAGACGTGCTCCTGATGATGGATTCGGTAACCCGTTTTGCCATGGCCGCGCGCGAAGTGGGGCTGTCTGTGGGCGAGCCGCCCACCAGCAAAGGCTATACGCCGTCCGTATTCGCACAGTTGCCGAAGCTCCTGGAACGCGCCGGACGCAGCGCCAAGGGCACCATCACCGGCATTTACACAGTGCTGGTGGATGGCGACGATTTTAACGAGCCCATTGCCGACAGCGTGCGTTCCATTCTGGACGGCCACCTGGTGCTCACCCGTGAGCTGGCCGACCAGGCGCATTACCCCTGCATAGACGTGCTCAAGTCCATCAGCCGTCTGATGAGCGACGTGCTGGACAAAAACGATGTGCGCTCCGCCCGCAAAATTCAAGCCTTGATGGCTTCTTACCGGCGCATGGAAGATATGATCAATATCGGCGCTTATGTGCAGGGCTCCAACCCCGAAGTGGACAGGGCCATTGCCATGCATGCGCCCATAAATAATTTTCTGCAGCAGGCCGTGGAAGAAGGTTGTTCCCTTGAAGACAGCCTGGTCCTGATGCGCGCTCTGGCGGCACAATAATCAAGGCCGCCGCCGGTTCCAGGCCTGCCACCCTTATTTTCTGCCGCTTTTCCGGCAAAATACACCCCCCCAATTAAAATCTGTTTGTATGCTTTTCAATTTATAGCAAAGTTGATAGATAGATGGGTGAAGATACAGTTTCTTAACGTTGGTTGAGTGATGATAAGCAAAAAAATTTGCATGCTCGGCGCTTTTTCGGTAGGAAAAACCTCTCTGGTCGCCCGGTTTGTGCATTCGGTGTTTTCCGACAAATACCTGTCCACCGTGGGTGTGAAGATCAGCAAAAAAGAGCTGGATTGTCAGGGTACGCCTGTAAATCTCATTCTGTGGGATATGGAAGGCAAGGATATTTACGCCGAGATAAATACCTCGTATTTAAGAGGCGCCATGGGTTATTTTTTGGTTGCAGACGGCACGCGGGCCTATACCCTGGAGGCGGCCATGGAAATCCGGGAGCAGGTCCGCAAGGAACGCGGCGATATTCCGTTTTACCTGCTGCTTAACAAGGCCGACATCAAGGATCAGTGGGAAGTCACTTCCGGCATGATTGAGCAGATTAGGGCAAAAGGGGTGCCTCTTTTGCTGACCAGCGCCAAAACAGGTGACGCGGTGGATAAGGCCTTCAGTCTGCTGGCTGCGGATATGCTGGCCGCAAACTGACACGCGCCACCTGCGCAGGACGTGCCGTAATTTATTCACTTGCGCCGTGGCGGCAGTCACAAGTGCAAAGTGTTCTTGGCTTGGGAGACATTTATGTCCGATTTTCTGGCCTTGTCCATTCTTGAGACCTTCGACATCGCCGTGCTCCGGCGGGTAGGGACCATGGACTATGCCTTTTACGGCACGCCGCCCCCCTTTTATACCGCTCTGTTTCCGGACGCGCCCACAGGGCCGTGCACCACGCCCTGGAAGCATTCGCCGGTGCTTGAGCTGTTTATGCAAGATGCCGAGGCCTACTTCACCAACCCGGAAGGGCCGGGCATATCCTCCGGGGTCTGGCAGGAAGACGGCAAAACTGAAGAAAGTGTGGCCCTGGTGGCTATGGCTGTGGTCATTTCCGGCGAGAAACTCCTGATCATCCGCCTATTGCAGGAAGAATTTACGCAGCGCAGCGGACTTTTGCGCAAAGCCCGCGAAGAATTATTACATAAAGATGAATTGACCCGAAATCTGGCTTTATTTAAAGAAAAATCCAGAGTGGACGGTTTGACCAAAATATTCAACCGGGCCGCTTTCATGGAACTGCTGCAAGAAGAAATGATCCGCAGCGAAGGAACCGGCTCCCCCCTTTCCCTGGTCATGGTTGATATTGACGATTTTAAACGCGTCAACGACACTTACGGACATGTGGCCGGAGACTACGTGCTGGAAAGCCTGGGCGATCTTTTGCTCGAACATGTGCGCCGGGATGATGTGATCGCCCGCTATGGCGGTGAGGAATTTGTTCTGCTTATTCCGCGCGGCAGCACAGAAAGCGCCGCGCAAGTGGCGGAAAAATTACGCAAAAGTATTGAGGATCATAGTTTTACGCCTTTGCCCGGCATAACCGTAAGCATGGGCTGTACTTCGTACAAGTCCGGAGAAACCTCCGAGGCATTCATACACAGGGCGGACACGGCCTTGTACGCAGCCAAGCGCAGTGGAAAAAACAAGGTGTGTATCGCCTAGGAACAGGCGGGTTTGGAGAAAATGAATTTCAGCGGCAAAAACCTGTGGTCAGCATTAATTTCCCCAAGGCTGCCCATCTATTAAATTCATAGTGCTTTTAGTTTGACCCTCGGGAGGATGAAAACATGGCTAAAGATTCTACAACCGGCAGCTCCATGGAACAGGTGCGCGATCTGCTCATGGGCACCCAGCTCCATGAAATTGACCAGCGCTTCAAGCGGCTGGAAGAAAAAATTCTTCGGGAAATGGATGACATTCAGGATTCCATCAAAAAACGTCTGGAATCACTGGACAATTTCATGAAGAGTGAAGCCGAATCCATGCTTCGCAGGATTCAGGACGAGCAATCGGAGCGCGTCGAGAGCCTGCGCACCGAACAGCGGGAGCGCACTGAAATTATCAACCAGGTCGTCAAAGACCTGACTTCGCTCAGCGATGCCACCGACCGCCGCCACGCCGCGCTGTCTTCCAGCCTGGACACGGTGGAGCGCACCCTGCGCGAACTGATGCTGGCTGAAAACAACCGACTGTCCGACAAGGTGGATGAAAAATATCAGGACGCCCTCAAGGTTATGGCCAGCACAGCCGGGCAAATCCGCTATGATATGTCGTCCCGGGCGGTAATTTCCAATCTGCTCACGGAAATGGCCATCAAACTGTCCGGACAGGATTATCTGGCGGAAGGCAGTCCCGCCCCCAGAGAACTTGAACCGGTAGCCGCCGATGAGAGCGAAATCCCGGCGGGAAAGCGCGGTAAAAACTCCGGCGCAGCCGAATCCTGACCATGGCTGACCACTGGAAAGACCCCGCTGTGCAGCCGGAGGAAATTTCTCCGGACTCAACGGGATCGCCGGTTTCTTCAGATCTTGACACTGCCCTGCAAGATGCGGATCCCGCCTGGGATGCCGGGCAGAATTCAAACCTGGAGATCGGTGATTCACCGGGAGGCGGCGCGCCCGAAACTCCGGCAGAGCAAGAAAATGAATATGCCGCTTTATGGGCGGATATTCCGGACAGCCCTGCCGACCCGGAAGTGTTGCGCCTGCGCGGGCTTATTTTCCAACGTGAAATAGCTGTTCTCAAAAAACTCCAGGAATGTCTGGCCGACCGCCAGTTCAATACCCGCAATGTCAGCCGGGTGCTCTCCGATGCCCTGCTGATGCTGGGCGGCAAAGACAAGCAGCTGACCAACGCCCTGGAGCCGGTTATTGACGAGGTCTTGCCCCAGGCCCTGCGCAAGCGGCGCGGCGAACTGGTGGAAGCGCTGTTCCCGTTGATGGGCCCGTCCATCCGCAAGTCCATCGCCGAGTCGTTCCGCTCCATGCTGGATAATTTCAGCAAGAGCGTTGAATATGCCTTTTCCATCAAGGGGCTGCGCTGGCGGTTTGAAGCCATGCGCTCCGGCAAGTCCTTCAGTGAAGTGGTCATGCTGCACACCCTGGTTTACCGGGTGGAGCAGGTCTTTTTCATTCATGCGGAAACCGGCCTGGTCTTGCAGCACCTGGTCAACGAAGGCTCGGGCGCCCAAGATGCCGACATGGTTTCCGGCATGCTTACCGCCATCCAGGACTTCGTCAACGACTGCTTCGCCTCCGGCAGCGAAGGCGAGCTGGAATCCTTGCAACTGGGCGAATATAAAATATTTATTGAAAAATCGCGCTCCGCGTATCTGGCTTGCGTGGTGCGCGGCACGCCGCCTTCGGAATTCGGTGTGCAGCTGCGTTCCACCCTGGAAATTTTGCTGCTCAAATTTTCCGACGAGCTGGCGGCCTTTAACGGCGATGCCGCGCCGTTTACCCCGGCTGTACACGAGCTGGAGCCGTATCTTGTTGAACGCTACAAAAGCGAGGAAATCAAACCCAAGTGGTGGGCCAAACTTGTCCTGCCCGGTCTGGTTGCCCTGCTTCTGATCGTGGCAGGAGGGCTATACTGGCACACTGCGCAGGTGCAAGAAACCCGGCAAGCGCACACAACCCTCATGCAGAACGGCGTCCGCACATTGCTGGCCGAACCCGGCCTGGTTCTGTTCAGCGTGGAAGAATCCTCTGATGAACCCTGGAAAATAACCGCCCTCAAAGATGAGCTGGCCCGCGATCCAATTGCGGTGCTGCGCGAAAACGGTTTTGAACCCGCTGAGTTTGAAATCCGGACCATACCTTATATTTCTTATGACCGCCTGATCATCCTTGAGCGCCTGCAAAAGGCCGTCACCTTGCCGGACACGGTGCAAATGGAGCTGGACGACAACGGCGCCCTTACCTTTACCGGCTCGGCGCCCATGGCCTGGACCGTGCAAACCCGCGATATCGCCCGCACCCTGCCCGGGGTGAAAAGTGTGGACAGCACCGCCGTGCACGATCCCATGGTTGAGCGCCTGACCGCCTTGAAACGCACCATCGAAGCCATTGTCATCGAATTCCCCCTCGGCCAGGATGTGCCGGTGGGCCCGGAAATGGACAAGCTCACCCGCGCGGCAGATGCCTTGGTAGAAATGGAAAAGCTGGCCCGCAGCATGGGGTTTGACGTCAACCTCACTGTATACGGCCATGCAGACAACATCGGCCTGGCCAAACGCAACTACGAACTCAGCCAGGCCCGTACCCGCACCCTGGCCGCCCTCCTTTATGCCCGCGGCTCAAGCATCCCCATCGCCATGTACGGCATGGGCTCGGACTACCCCAAAGACGGCGAAACAGCGCGCGAAACCTCAGCCGAAGAACAGGCGGATCGGCGCATCGAACTGCGCGTGAACGTAGTCCAGAGCGCGCCCGTGGATGTCGATAAACCAGTGCAATAGCTTTATTGAACGCTTATTTCTCTGCTTTGGGCTTGCGGAATAAAAAAGCGCTGAAGGCAGTGGCCCCAAGGAGCAGGCTCAGCAAGCCCAGTGAGGTTGGCAGGCTGGTGGCCCGCGCCACCAGGCCGATGGAAGGCGAACTGACCAGGGCGCTGCCGTACCCGAGAATGGATATGGCTGCAATGGCCAGCTCCACCGGCATGACCTTTTGCTTGCCGGTCAGAGAAAATATGGTGGGCGCCAGGGTCGAGATGCACAGGCCCATGGCCGCGAAACCAACCAGAGCAAACGCGCCGGGCAGAACATAGATGGTCAGCAAATAACAAGCCGCCCCGGATAGACACGAAAACACAATCATCCGCGCGTCACTGCCCACTTTGGTAATCAAACGGTCGCCGACCAGCCGCCCCCCGGTCAGGGTGATGGAAAACACCGCAAAGCCCAGAGCTCCATGTTCCGGGGCAAAGCCTTTAAATCCGTGCAGCAGCAAAGCGCCCCAGTTGGCCACAGATCCTTCCGACATATAGGCAATCAGGAGCATGAAGCCCAAGAGCAGCACTATGCCTCTGGGCAGGGCCAACTGCATTTTTTGCGGTTCGTTTCCGCTGCTGGTTCGCGTCAGGGCGCCCCGGTCATAATAAATGGTCAGCGCCGCGATGATCAGCGCGCAAAGCAGCGTGGCCGACAAGGGTTTGAACCCCAACGAGAAGAGCAGGGTCATGCACCCGGCTCCGGCAATACTGCCGATACTGTAAAAAGCATGCAGGTTTGACATGATCGAGCGTCCAGCCAGGCGCTGCACCTCAACCGCCTGCATATTGGCCGCCACTTCCACCGAAGCGAACGCTGCGCCGTAGCAGATCAGGCCGATGCGCAGCAACAGGACATTTTCCAGATAACCCAACAGCGGCAGCAGCAGACACATCAGGCCAGTTCCCACCCGAATGACCACGCGGCAGCCCAGCCGCCCGACCACTACGCCGGTAACCGGCATGCTGCACATCGCCCCGATACCGACCGAAATGAGCAAAAAGCCCAAAGCGCCGTCATCAAGCCCGGTGCGTATTTTTACAAAAGGAATAAGCGCGGTCCAGGCCGCAAAGCCGATGCCCACAGTGAATAACGCTGCCCGTGCGGCATTGTGCTGCAAGCGAAGGCTGTCTGACTTGCAGCTTGTTTGCGTGTGAGGCTCTGGCATGACTGAGTATTTTTTAACCCGGACAAAAATTGCGACGGCGCTAAAGCATTTCGTCAGGATGGACAGTTTGAAATTGAAATGCCCTGAGCAGGCCAAGGCCTCCTATATACCGCCCGGTCGCAAATCACAAGATCGGCAGGGCCTGCTCCTTCCGTCCGGTTGCTTTTGTGTGAATTCTGGCCTAAGTAGCTGGTTCCGCAAATGACGGAAGGTGCTTGAAGTATGACAGAACAAAACAGACCTGCCGCCCGTGAGGGTTCCTGGGAAATCACCGTGCATCTTGAGCCGCAGGGCAAAACCCTGACCATGCCTCGCCCCAAGACCGTGTGGCAGCTGATGAACCGGCTGAGCTTAAAACCCTGCTCGGCCCTGATTATCCGGGACGGCGGCCTGCTGACCAAAGACCGGGAAATTCTGCCCGGCGACGAGATTACGGTACGCTCCGTGGTTTCTTCGGGGTAGAGCATTTAACAAATGCTCCAAGCCGCAGTCCGCAGGAAGCCGGATTTTTCAAGCGGCTGTCTTGCCGGGGCTGAACAGCCTTTGTTCGCCGGTCGCGTGCTTGCAGCAGACGAAATTCTCTTTCACCGGTGCAACTGCCGCAAATATAAAAATCATGGGAATGCAATGAAATGCAAACGCTGTAAAGATTTGGCCGTGGTGGCGCTGCCCAGCCACCACACAGGATTTTGCCGGAGCTGTTTCCTGGAGTTTTTCTCCCGGCAGGTGGACAAGGCCATCCGCAGAGAAAACCTGTTTACCAGGGAAGACCGGATTCTGGTGGCTGTGTCCGGGGGCAAAGACTCCCTGGCCTTGATGCTGGAACTGGCCGAGCAGGGCTATAATGTTACCGGTCTGCATGTGGACTTAAGCATCCCCAATTCTTCAAACAAAGCCAGGAGCGTGGTGGAGGCTTTTTGCCGCAAACACAACCTGCCCCTGATTGTTAAAGCCATGGCCGACGAGGGCCTGGCCATTCCGAAAGTGAAAAAGCGCCTCAACCGCCCCATCTGCTCGGCCTGCGGCAAAATCAAACGCTACTTTTTCAACAAAGTGGCCCTGGACAACGATTATAACGTCCTGGCCACCGGGCATAACCTGGATGACGAAATCGCCCGTCTGTTCAGCAATATTCTGCGCTGGGACGCCGGTTATCTCTCGGACCAGGGACCGAATTTACCTGCTTGCAATGGTTTTGCCCGCAAGGTAAAACCCTTTTTCCGACTCTCGGAATTCGAGACGGCTAATTATGCTTTTTTAAAGGGCATTGATTATCATACCGCGCCCTGCCCTTATAGCGGCGGGGCGAGCTTTACTTTTCACAAAACCCTGTGGGAAGATCTGGAATATGAAATGCCCGGGCGCAAGCTGGAGTTCTACCTGGGCTTTCTGGAGCGCGGTCGACCGGTTTTTGCCCGCGCGGAAGCCGAAAGCGGCGTTGCCCTGGCGCCCTGTACCACATGCGCTTACCCCACCTCCGGAGGGGTGTGCGGGGTTTGTCGCATCCGGGAGATGCTCGGCGCTGAGGCGTAAGTTCAGTTATTATTTTCAGGAGAATAAAAAACCATGGCTATTCAAAAATTAGGGGCCCGCGTACGCCACTACCGTGAAGAAAAAAACATGAGCCAGGAAGACCTGGCCCAAGCCGCCAATTTAAGTCTGCAAACCATCAAGGACCTGGAAGAAGAAAGCATCTACCCTTCGCTGGCTCCGGTGCAGAAAGTGGCCCGTGCCCTAGGCATCCGCCTGGGCACCTTCATGGATGACGTCTCGGTCAAAGATCCCCTGATTGTCCGTAAATCCCAACGGGAAGACGACCTGACCATGCACAAGGCCAGGGATAAAACCGCAGCCTTCCACTTCCACTCTCTGGGCAAGGGCAAGGCCGACCGCAACATGGAGCCGTTCATTGTCGAAATGGAGCCGGAACCGGAAGAAGACCGCCGCCTGTCTTCCCACGAAGGCGAAGAATTCATTCTGGTGTCCAAGGGCAAAGTGCTGCTGCGTTACGGCAAGGATGAAAGTGTTCTGGAAACCGGCGACACCGCTTATTACAACTCCATTGTGCCCCATTATGTGGGGGCCGTGGACGGAGAAGCCAGCATTTATGCGGTTATTTATTACCCGCCGGTTTAGGACAATTGCTCCGGCCAAAAACGCCTGACCGCGAACATACATTTTGCCCAAGCCTTTGCGGCAGATGCCGTTGCGCTTTGTTTCATGTTCATTTCGGGCAGACATCTGAACCTTTAAGTCCAGGCTTATGGATAGCATATGAGTGAAGAATTCTTTTTCCAAAATCGTACTCTGGGCCAGATACTGGAAACCACAGCGGCCAAATTTCCGGACAATGACGCGGTTATCTATGTAGACCGTGATTTTCGCCAGACCTGGGCGGAATTTAACCAATCTGTGGATGAA
>CAZNBK010000045.1:0-1193 GCA_964571105.1 uncultured Desulfovibrionaceae bacterium | reverse complement strand
TGGCCAAAGGCCTGATGGGCCTGGGGGTCAAGCGCGGCGATAAGGTTGCGCTCTGGGCCACCAACGTGCCCTACTGGGTTACCTTGCAATTGGCCACGGCCAAGCTGGGCGCCATCCTGCTCACGGTCAACACCAACTATCGCGATAAAGAACTGGCCTATCTGCTGACCCAGTCAGAAACCGAAAATCTGTTCATCATCGACGGTTACCGCGACCACGACTACCTTGAGACCGTGTACGGGCTCATTCCCGAACTCAAAACTTTGCCGCGCGGTCAGCTGCGTTCGGAACAGTTCCCCCACCTCAAGCGGGTAATGTTTCTGGGTATGGAAAAACACCGGGGATTATATTCGCTGCCGGAAATTATTGCCATGGGCGACCTGATTTCCGACAAAGAATACCAGGCCGCCAAAGACCTGGTTGAGCCGGACGATGTGGTCAACATGCAATATACCTCGGGGACCACGGGCTTTCCCAAGGGCGTGATGCTCACCCACAACAACGTGGGCAACAACGGCTACTGGATCGGCCACCATCAGCATTTCACCGAAAAAGACCGCCTCTGCCTGCCTGTGCCCCTGTTTCACTGTTTCGGCTGCTCGCTGGGGGTCATGGCCTCCATCAACCACGGCTGCACCCTGGTGATTCTGGAAAGCTTCAGCCCTTTGCACGTCATGGCCTCCATCGACCAGGAACGCTGCACTGCGGTGTACGGCGTGCCCACCATGTTCCTGGCGGTGATGGAGCACAAATCATTCAGCAAGTTCGATTTCAGCTCCTTGCGCACGGGGATCATGGCCGGGTCGGTCTGCCCCGAGCCGCTGATGCGCCGGGCCATTAATGAAATGAACATGCGGGAAGTGACCATTGTCTTCGGACTTACCGAATCTTCTCCCGGCATGACCCAGACCCGCTCGGACGATTCCATTGATCTGCGGGTCAGAACCGTGGGCAAAGCCATGCCCGGCGTGGAAGTGAAAATCGCTGACCCGGAAACCGGCGACGAACTGCCGCGCGGCCAGCAGGGCGAAGTCATGTGCCGCGGCTATGTGGTCATGAAAGGTTATTACAATATGCCCGAAGCCACCGCCGACGCCATTACCCCCGATGGCTGGCTGCACTCCGGCGACCTTGGAGAGATGGACGAAAACGGCTATGTGCGCATCACCGGTCGACTTAAAGACATGATCATC
>CAZNBK010000044.1:0-12233 GCA_964571105.1 uncultured Desulfovibrionaceae bacterium | reverse complement strand
AGTTACGGGTCAGGCGCACAGCGTCGTTGCCGTCAAGTTCCGCGACCAGCACGTCAACGTGATCATGGGCCTGCGTGGAAATAACTTTACCCACAAAATCGGCCTGGATGGGAAGCTCCCGGTGCCCCCGATCGATCAGCACCAACAGCTGCACCCGCTTGGGCCGCCCGTGGTCAAGCACGGCCTCCAGGGCGGAACGGATTGTCCTACCGGTAAAAAGCACGTCATCCACGAGAATAATGTGGCTTTCATCCAATGAGAACGGGATATGGGTCCGACCAATGATGGGCTTGGTGCCCAGGTTGGTCCAGTCATCGCGATAGAAGTTGATGTCCAGTTCGCCAAAGGGCAGCTCGCGCCCCAGGCGTTCCTTAAGAATCCTGCGCAAGCGGGCGGCAATATCCACGCCTCGCCTCTGGATGCCCAGAATAGCCAAATTTTCGCACTTGCCGTTCCGCTCCAGAATTTCATAAGCCAGGCGCTCTATGGTCCGCTCCATTTCATCGGCGCTGACAACGATTTCACTCTGAGACATTTTTTCTTCTCCTCCGTCCGGGACGGGATAGTTGTGCATACGCCGCCAAGGTCCGGCGTTAACCAAGGGAATATCTTATACAAATTTCGTTCGGATTTCCAGAAAAAAGGCTGTCTTTTTTACCGCCCGCCCGACCTTAGAGCTTTTTCGCATTGAGATTGTCGTAACCAGGGAGTAAATCCCGCCTGACGCGGGCCTTGCACATTGACAGGCGGCAAGGCGGGGTTTATTTGTACACCAGCACATGCGCCATGTCATTGCTGCCAGGATAATTTAGCCGGACAATAATGGCGTCATATTATGCCCTTTATGGAGGATGAAAATGATTACACTTTCCGATGAAGCCCGCCTGGAGCTGGACGAATACTTTACCGATAAAGACAAATCACCCATCCGGGTGTTTATGGCCCGCGGCTGTAGCGGGGCGCGCTTGGCCCTGGCGCTCGACGCAGCCGGCGAGGCCGACAAAACCTTTACCGAAAGCGATTATACCTTTGTGATCAGCGATGATCTGCTGGATACCACCGGGGCCATTTCCATTTCTTTGAGCGATTTCGGGTTCGAGGTCGATTCTGAAAAACCCCTGCCCGAAATGAGCGGCGGCTGCGGCGGCTGCCCCTCAGCCGGCGGTTGCGGGCATTAAGAGCGGTTTAGAGCATTTTAACCTTGAAATTAGAAGAAATGCTCCAAGTCTGAATCCAATTACTAAACATAAAAAAAGCGGCTTTTAAAGCCGCTTTTTTTATGTCCAAATTATAAACAGAACCAAGTTATTTTTTCTTCAGCCAGGGCATCAGGGCGCGCAAGCGCTCTCCCACTTTCTCAATGGGATGCTCGGCTTCAATGCGGCGTTTGGCTTTGAAATAAGGATTGCCGGCCTGGTTTTCCAAAATAAAATTCCGGGCGAACACGCCTTCCTGAATCTCTTTGAGCACCTGCTTCATTTCCTTGCGGGTTTCCTCGGTAACAATGCGAGAGCCGGTAACATAATCGCCGTATTCAGCAGTGTCACTGATGGAATAACGCATGCGCGAAAGACCGCCCTCATACATAAGATCGACAATGAGTTTGACTTCGTGCAAACACTCAAAATAAGCGACTTCCGGCTGATAACCGGCTTCCACCAGGGTTTCAAACCCGGCCTGGATCAAAGCGGACAGGCCGCCGCAGAGCACCACCTGCTCGCCGAAAAGGTCGGTTTCGGTTTCTTCCGCAAAGGTGGTTTCAATAACACCCGAGCGGGCTCCGCCGATGCCCTTGGCATAGGCCAGGGCCAGGTCTTTGGCTTTGCCGCTGGCGTCCTGCTGCACGGCAATGAGGCAAGGCACCCCGCCGCCTTCGGTATACGTGCGGCGCACCAGGTGCCCGGGACCTTTGGGGGCTACCATCAAGACATCCACCTCGGCAGGCGGCTCCACCTGGCGGAAATGGATGTTAAACCCGTGCCCGAACAGCAGGGCCTTGCCCGCAGTGAGGTTGGGTTTAATATCCTGCTCATAAACCGCGCGATGAAACTGGTCGGGCAGGAGAATCATGATCAAATCCGCCTGCTTGACCGCCTCGGCCACGGACAAGGGATTAAAGCCGTGCTCTTTGGCCAGGTCGTAATTGGGACCGCCCGAGTCGCGCAAGTTCTGGGCATGCGCATGCCCCTGGCTGCCGTAGCCGACAATGGCCACGGTCTTGTCTTTAAGCAAATTTAAATCAGCATCCTGGTCATAATAAATTTTCATATTCTCTCCATCGATCAAACACAGCCAGAATCAGGCTCTGGGCTGCCAGGGGGGTTATATAGTTCAGACAACGGCAAACGCCCGTTTAACGGCGCTGCCGCAATCCGGGGCAACCTTAATCAGGCCGGGGCCTGCATGGAGCGGCGCATGGCCACTGTGCCGGTGCGGGCAACTTCCTTGATGCCGTAGCGTTGCAACAAAGTCAAAATAGCGGCCAGCTTGTCGTCCGTGCCCGTGGCCTCAAGCGTAAGCTCGGTATGCCCGACATCGACCACTTTGCAGCGGAAGATTTCCGCCAGGCGCAGCACATCGCCACGGATAGCGTCATCAGCAAAGACCTTGACCAGCAGCATTTCCCGCTCCACAGCCGCAGTGGTGGAAAAATCCACAACTTTGATCACCGTGATGAGCTTTCGCAGTTGCTTGATGATCTGCTCAATGATCTGGTCGTCGCCGGTGGTGGCAATGGTCATAAGCGACGTACCGGCCTCGGGCATGGGGGCGACATTCAGCGATTCAATGTTAAAGCCCCGCCCGCTGAACAGGCCGGACACGCGCGAGAGCACGCCGGGCTCGTTTTCCACCAGTACGGAAAGCACATGTTTCATGGGTTGCACTCCTAAAAAATCCAGTCCGGCTTAAGCCAGCAACATATCGCTCAAGCACCCTCCGGCCGGGACCATGGGATAAACATTTTCAGCGGTTTCCACGGCCACATCAATGAAGACCGGGCCCGACGCCGCAAAGGCTTCCGCCAGGGTGGCCTTCAGGCTGTCCCGCTCGGTAATGCGATAACCTTTGGCGCCATAAGCATCCGCCAGTTTAACAAAATCCGGAGACGCGTCCAGGCAATTGGAATTGTAGCGAGCGTCGAAGAAAAATTCCTGTAGCTGCCGGATCATGCCCAGGCAACCGTTGTTCAAGATAATTACCTTGACCGGCAGGTTATAGGCAACAGCCGTGGCCAGTTCCTGGATGTTCATCTGAATGGAGCCATCGCCGGACACGCTGAGCACCAATTTGTCGGGAAAGGCCAGTTGCGCGCCAATGGCCGCCGGGAAACCAAACCCCATGGTCCCCAGCCCTCCCGAGGTGATCAAAGAGCGCGGGTGGGCAAAATTGAAAAATTGCGCCACCCACATTTGATGCTGCCCCACATCGGTTGAGATTATCACTTCGCCCTTGGTGAGTTCAGCGATGGTCTCAATCACTTCCTGCGGCTTTATCTTTCCGCTGCCTTCATAGGTAAGCGGATGATCGGCCTGCCACTGGGCCAAGGTCTCCAGCCACGGCTTGTGCGCCACGGCCCAATCCTTCTCGCCCAAATGCGGCTCAAGCACTTTTTGCAACCCCTGCAAAGCCAGTTTGCAGTCCGCCACAATGGGTATGGCGACCTGGACGTTTTTGCGAATGGAAGCCGGGTCAATGTCGATATGCACAATTGTGGCTTCCGGGGCAAAGGCCGACACCCGGCCCGTAACCCGGTCGTCAAAGCGCACCCCTACGGAAATAAGCACATCGCAGTGGCTGATGGCCTTGTTGGCCGCGTACAAGCCATGCATGCCCAGCATGCCCAAATGCAGCGAATCATCACCGGGAAAAGCGCCCAACCCCATGAGCGTGGCCGTCACCGGTATGCGCAGCCGCTCGGCCAGATCAGCCACCACCTCACCGGCATTGGCCATGATCGTGCCCCCGCCCAGGAGAAATAACGGGCGCTTGGCCGCAAGCAGGGCCTCGGCGGCCTTTTTCAGTTGATGCTGGTTGGGCTTGTAATTGGGGTTGTATGTGCGCATGCGCACTTCTTCGGGATAGGCAAACTCGGTCAGCCCGGCCAGCACATCACGGGGCAAATCCACCAGCACCGGCCCGGGGCAGCCGGAACGGGCCAGATGAAAGGCCTGCTTGATAATTTTGGGCAGGTCCGCAGTATCCTTGACCAGGTAATTGTGCTTGGTGCACGGGCGGGTAATGCCCACGATATCCACTTCCTGAAAGGCATCGTTGCCGATGAGCGCAGTGGGCACCTGGCCCGTGAAAATAACCACAGGAATGGAGTCGGCCTTGGCCGTGGCAATGGCCGTTACCGTATTGGTAGCGCCCGGCCCGGAAGTGACCAGGGCCACCCCCACCTTGCCGGAAGCGCGGGCGTAGCCGTCGGCAGCGTGCACCGCGGCCTGCTCGTGCCGCACCAAAATGTGCCGGATGCCTGAATCAGACATCCGGTCGTAAATATCCAGAATCACTCCGCCCGGGTAACCGAAAACAAGGTCCACACCCTCTTTCTTGAGCGATTCCAGCAATATCTGAGCGCCATTCATCTGCATGGCAAACACCAGTACTCAATGCCAGCCGGAAATTCCGACGCGTTTATATTAAAAAACACAAAAAAAGCCTGTTTATCTGCGTTGGAACAGCTTAGCTGTAAAAGTGCAACTGCTCCGCTCGGATTTATCGGCAAATCCGGAGCACAGGCTGTTTGCCTTCCAGCTGCGCAGCAGCCGTTACATAAGCTCGAACGCTCTAAGGCAAAAACGGTTTTAACGAAAAGTCCGGGCCGCATGCTCGGCCCCGAGCCGCTTGTTGAAGGAAGCGGCCACATTACTGTCCGGCAAATCAGCCGGACAGTAATGCTCGGCTATATAATTTTATTCCACCGGTTCGTACGTCTCCAATTTGGCGTACAGACGGGTTTTTCCATCGAGCTTTTGCTTTTTCAGCATTTTAAGTTCCTGTTCCTCAGCGGGAGTGAGGTAAGACTTGTCTTCCAGCTTAGAGATCTGCTTCTTGTACAGGACATGCTCATCCCATAGAACCTTGAGCTCAGGATCTTGGGAGGAATATTTCTCCACCAGCAATTCAATATTTTTTCCAGACATAATGCTTACTCCTTGGCTGAAAAGTTCTCTTTTCTTAAAATGTTCCTCTGCCGCCATGGCAAACATCTGAAAAACGCCGTTTTCCACGGCATTCTCAGGCTCTATACCGTATGATCTTCCTTGCCCTGCTCAAATTCCGGCTCCGGCTCATCAGCCATACTTTCCATATCCAGCAGGCGCAAATGCTCCTCGGCCACGGCCCGCAGGCGCATGGTCAACTGGGCCTTCATCTTCTTGGCATTAAGGATGGATTCCTGCAAACGGGCCAACTTCAGCCCGCTCTGGTTAATAATATTTTCTGAGCGGGCCTGGGCTTCGGCTACAATCACCTGCGCTTCGCGCTGCGCCGTGGCCTTAAGGCCTTCGGTCATGCGCTGCGTGGTCATCAGCGTATCCCGCAAAGTGGTTTCCCTCTCCCGGAAGGAGACCAGCTCCGCCTCCAGAAGCGAAACTCTGTTGGCAAGCATGGTTCGGTCTTCGCTCAGGCGGCCTAGGGTTTCAGCCACTTCTTGCATGAAGGCATCCACCTCGCCGGTGTCATATCCACGCAAAGCCTTGGCAAAAGTACGATTGAGCACATCAATGCGGCTGACGGTCATAAATATTCCTTGCGTTTATCCGGTTCAGCCGACCATTTTAAGGGATACGGCGTATTCGGAGAGGGAGGAGAGTATCCCCACCTGGATAAATTTAATAAGCAAAAGCACCACAATGGGAGATAAATCCAGACCGTTAATGTACAAGAACGGCAGCCACTTGCGCAAACGGTAAAACACCGGCTCGGTAATGGCCCGCAATATACGCACAACGGGATTGTAAGGGTCGGGGCTGAACCAGGAAAGCACAGCCGAAATAATTACCACCCAAAAATAAAACTCCAAAATGGCATTCAAAACAACGGCGATTGCCAGGAGTAGATTAGCAAGAATAAACATTCAATATTTCCGTATGCAGTTAAGGGTTACAGCCACTCGCGGACAGAAGCGCCGGACGGAAATGGCGCGTTCCTTCCGCCTTAAAATCTACACATTGCCATGCCGCCGTCAAGCACCAATTGACGTGTCAGCCAAAATAAGAACGCAGGGCAGTGCCCAGCTTTGCAAAATCGTCCAAGTGAAACGCCGCAGGCAAGGCCGAGTTTTTGTAGGCCATAAACGGCACTCCCGCTGCCCCGGCAGCCTGACCGTCCAGTTCGCTGTCGCCTATAAAGCATACTTGCTCCGGCGTGGTCTTCCAATACTCCAAAATGGCAAAAACGCCCTGGGGGCTGGGTTTGGGGGCATGGCTTTCTGCGGTTATCACCGGGTCAAAAAAACCGTCCAGCTTGAAATAGGCCAGGTTGGGCATGGCATAATTGCTGCGGTTGGTGTGCACGGCCAGGTGCAGGCCGTTCCCGCGCAATGGGGTAAGCAATTGGATAATGCCGGGTTCCAGCTCGCATTTCGGCATTACGTCACGGGCATAATCCACCTGCTCCACGGCTTCCTGAATGCGGGCTATTTCTTCCGGCCCCAAAATATGCTGCAACGATTCCCGCACGGTGTGCATGTGCACATAGTGCTCTTCATCGGGCGTAAGCCGGGGTTGCTTAAAATAATCCAGCACCAGATTATAGTAGAGGATATTAGCCTGACGGGAATTGAGCAGCACGCCGTCACAATCAAAAATCAGGCCTTTGAGGCTGTGGGCGGGATAAACGGCGCGCAAGGCGGAAACTAGTGAGTCCATAAACCTCTTAGCGGCAAAAAGAAAATTGAAAAAACGCCGCCGCTTCTTTCAATATATCATAAACGTTTCCAAAAACTTTGCAACGAAGAACAAATATACCGGACGCGAAATATCTCAAGAATTATCCGCCAGAGCAAAACGCCACGACAACGCCGGACAAGCGCCGCAACACTGCGAGAGCGGCATCAGGCGGCATTGCCGACCGCGAACCGGGCCATGCGCACAGCCCCAATCAGAGCGCGGCAACCTCGGAGACCAGCAAGACCGGCGCTTTTTCCGTATCCAGCCAGACTTGAACAAAATTTCTGCCGCTATTGGCCAGGGAGGGAAACAGCTCCACAGACTTGTCTGCTGCCAGCGGCACGGCGCTCCCGGCGTCCAGTCCGGGCAAAACAGCCAGATCAGCGGTATAAAACACGGTTTCCCCCGGCAAAAAGTGCTGCCAGCAACGCAAGATTTCCAGCCAGCGGCTCAGGCAGCGCTCCAGTATATCATCCCCAAACCCGGTCGCATTGGTGGCGGACAGCGCAATTTCAGCTTCTGCATCGTTGTCGGAGTGCAACAAATCCTGCAAAGCCCGCTCATGCCCGCTGACAACTTCGCCGAGCGCCCGCGTAGATAAAACCGCTTCTTCCAGCTCATAGGCCAGGAGCAACAATTTTTGCGCCTGCAGCAAACCGTCAGCCTGGCCAGCGTTTATCTCCCCTTTGTCCGGAGTATATTGCGGGATATACTGCGGGATATACTGCGCGGAAGCCGTAAAAGCAGCCAGCGCCCGGCGCTCCGCAGCAGACATCCCGCCCCGGAGCGGGGCTGTCAGGGCGTCCCGCCCCGGCCAGGCCAGAGACAGGGCATCTGCGCCCAGGCTCTCGCCCTCGGCGAGCAAGTCCGCTAAAAACCTTTCTGCGCTGCGCCCGAAAAGGGGCAAAGCTGCCGGGGCATGCACCCGCGCAGTTGCGCTGTCCCGGGTCAAGCCGGGGTTGAGAAAACGCACTTCGTCCGGCAGTCCGGCCCCGGCCAGCCCAGGGTGCATAAACGGCAGGTAAAACAACCCGGAATCGCCGGTGGCCGAAGGTGAAATTTCCTGAGTAGGCATTAGTGACAACCTTTAGGGCATTTTATAGGGCATTTTAACCTTAAAATTATATATTGATAAAATGCTCTGGTGCAGTTTCGCTGCGCCCGCGCGCGGTCAAGCAGCGCGTGTCTTTCGCAAAATCGTCTTAGATTTTGCGCAGTTATAAAGAAAATCTGTTTTTGCCTTTTGGCTCCAATGACAGCATTTGGCATTTGAGTTTTGTAACATTTCAAAGTTGAACTGTTCTAGAATAAAGCACTGCCAGGATAGAACGCTACAGTTAAACTCGTTTCTTTATGCTTCAGGCTACCGCAGCCCGGCGCTCTTGTCCAGGCTCCGCAACGGCTTTATCCGTTGCTCGGGCTTTACAGCCTCCGCTCTTTTCACTATGCTTGGTCAATTCACAATAATCTTTGCCAAGAGAGTGCGTATGTTCGGCATCGGCATGCAGGAATTACTGGTCATCTTACTAATCGTGGTCGTTGTTTTCGGAGCCAAGCGCCTGCCCGAGCTTTCCGGAAGTCTGGGCAAGGCCATCAGAAATTTCAAGCGCTCCATGAACGAGCCGGATGAAATTGACGTGACCCCGGCCCAAAACAAGCCCGAGGAAAAGCAGAAAGAAACCGACAAAACCAATACCCCAGGGCAGGAATAACCATGAAACTTCTGGTTACCGGCGGCTGTGGATTCATCGGCAGCAATTTTATCCGCTATGCTTTGGAACGTTACCCGGAATGCGCGGTCATTAATTACGACAAACTCACCTATGCCGGAAACCCGGCCAACCTGGCCGATGTGCAAAACGTGCACGGCAAAGCCCGCTATACGTTTGTCCACGGCGACATTGCCGATTCGGAAACAGCGGGCAATACCCTTGCCGAGCATACACCGGACGCAATTATCAATTTTGCCGCAGAAAGCCATGTGGACCGCTCCATCCACGACCCGTCCCCGTTCGTAACCACAAACGTGCTCGGCACGCAAGTCCTTCTCCAGGCCGCCCGCAACGCCGGAATCCCCAAATTTATCCAGGTCTCCACCGACGAAGTTTACGGCTCGTTGGGCCCGGAAGGGCTCTTCACCGAAGAAACGCCGCTGGACCCCCGCAGCCCCTATGCGGCTGCCAAAGCCGGCGGCGACCTGCTGGTCAGGGCTTTTGTGCATACCTTCGACTACCCGGCCATTATCACCCGCTGCTCCAATAACTACGGCCCCTACCAGTTTCCGGAAAAACTTATCCCCCTGATGTACTCGCAGGCAGCCAACGACGAGCCTTTGCCGGTATACGGCGACGGCCTGAACATCCGCGACTGGATTCACGTTCTCGACCACTGCTGGGGCATTTGCCTGGCTTTGCACAAAGGCAAACCCGGCGCCGTGTACAATTTCGGAGGAAGCGCGGAACGCACCAATTTGCAAGTGGTCCAGGCAATTTTGCAGACCTTGGGCAAACCGCCGGATCTGATCCGGTTTGTAAAAGACCGGCCCGGCCACGACCGCCGCTATGCCATTGATTATTCTTTTGCCAAAAAAGAGCTGGGCTTTGCCCCCACCTGCACGTTTGAAGAGGGGCTGGCCGCCACCCTGGCCTGGTATCAGGCCAACCCGCAGTGGCTCGCCCAAGTAAAAAACGGCACGTACCGCGAATTTATGACCGACTGGTACCAGGGTCGTCTGGACCAGGCAAACCCGAAGTAAAACCATGCTCAGCAAGCCATTAATTCTGGGCAGCCGCGGCCTGTTGGGCCAGTCGCTGGGCCTCATGCTGCGAGACGCCGGGCTTATGCCGCTCGCGCCCGACCGCGCCGAACTGGACGTGCTTGATTTTGCCGCGCTGCAAGCTTACCTGGACAAACACAAACCCACGGTGATTTTCAACGCCGTGGCCTACACCCAGGTAGACAAGGCCGAAGATGAGCCAGACGAGGCCATGCGCCTTAACCGGGATCTGCCCGCCGCCCTGGCCGGTATGATAAAAGCGCGCCCGACCTGGCTCATTCATTATAGCACCGACTTCGTGTTTGACGGCAGCAAGCGGACCCCGTATTTTCCGGAAGACGCCACCAACCCCCAAAGCGTTTACGGCTATAGCAAATTGGCCGGTGAAGAAGCCATTCTCAGCCGGAACCTGCCCAATGCCGTTGTGGTGCGCACGGCCTGGCTGTTCGGACCGGGAAAACGCAACTTTGTGAGCACGATATTGGGGAAAGCCATGGAGGGAGTGCCCTTGCGGGTGGTGGACGACCAAATCGGCTCCCCGACTTTCAGCGACGACCTGGCCCAATACAGCATCAGCCTGGCCCAGGCCCGCGCCCCCGGTTTGTTCCACATTGTCAACCGCGGCCAGGCATCGTGGTATGAATTCGCCAAAGCAGCATTGCAAATGCAGGGCTTGCCGCTGGATATCACTGCGGTGAAAACCGGAGAATTCCCTGTAAAAGCCGTCCGCCCCGCTTACTCCGTGCTGCATACCAGAGATTTTTCCACTGCCACCGGCATTGTGCCCCGCGCCTGGACAGAAGCCCTGCAAGATTATTTGGGCGCTTGACCGTTTTTTAGCGCAGTTCAACTTTGAAATGTTGCAAAACTCAAATACCAAATGCTGTCATTGGAGCCAAAAGGCAAAAACACATTTCCTTTATAAATACGCAAAATCTAAGGCGATTTTGCGAAAGGCACGCGCTGCTTAAACGCGCGCGGGCGCCGCTTCGCTGCACCAGAGCATTTTTTCAATATATAATTTCAAGGTTAAAATGCTCTAGCTGAAAACACCCAAACAGTATTCCCCCCGGACATTGTCTTGCCCTTGCAAAACAGATAGAATGGACTTTTTGACAAGGACAAGTTTGTGAATCGCCTCTCCGGACTTTTGCAGCCACGGCGCATCGGGCGCGTGTTGCTTTCAATCCTACGCCAATCCTGGGATATGGCCTGGATGCTCTATAAGATCATCATCCCCATGCTCATTTTAGTGAAACTCCTCATTGAGCTGGAGATGATCCAATACGTGGCCGTGCCCCTGGAACCGCTCATGTCGCTGCTGGGCTTGCCGGCAAACATGGGGCTGGTCTGGGCCACGGCCATGCTGGCCGGGGTCTGGAGCGCCCTGCTCTTGTACCTCACCCTGATTTCAGTGACCGGGGCGCTCAGCATCGCCCAGGTTACCGTGCTGGCCACCCTCATTCTCATTGCCCACGGCTTGCCCGTTGAAGCCCGCATAGCCCAGCGCAGCGGTTTATCATTCTGGGGGCAGGTTGCCATCCGCCTGGGCGGCGCATTTCTGTGCGCCCTGCTCTTCCACCAAATTTTCAGTCACTTTGCCATGCTCCAGGAAATAAGCGTGCCGCGCATCGCCCCCACGGTTGAAGACGCCGACCTGCTGCTCTGGGCCATTTCCGAGTTTTACCGCCTGGTGGCCATGTTCTGGGTTATTTTTGCCATGCTTCTCACCTTACGGGTTTTGGATTATATTAAAATTCTGAACCTGGTGCGCCTGGTGCTCCGCCCGGTGCTGATTTTTCTGGGTTTAAGCCGCGAAGCCTCCACAATTGTGCTGGTCGGCCTGACCTTGGGCATTTCATACGGCGGGGGGCTGATTATTTCCGAAGCGCGCAGCGGCAGGGTTTCCAAGCGGGATGTCTTTATTGCCACTTCGCTGATGAGCCTGGCCCACGCCCTGGTGG
This sequence comes from uncultured Desulfovibrionaceae bacterium, assembly GCA_964571105.1. Classification (GTDB taxonomy): domain Bacteria; phylum Desulfobacterota; class Desulfovibrionia; order Desulfovibrionales; family Desulfovibrionaceae; genus JAVBRZ01. The sequence goes on along the minus strand of CAZNBK010000044.1, from coordinate 597 downwards.
AAGACACCTTTGTAATGGTGCTCATGGGCGCCAGCTTGACCTGGGTGCTCGGCGGACGGCTGGCTTTTTCTCTGTTGGCGGTTTTTTTGCTCTCCCTGGTCTTTGATGCTTATTTACGTAGACATGACGCGCAAAATGTCTAAAGATAATACCCATGAAAGCTCCCCATTTATTCATTTCCTGCGCCGAGCCTTCCGGCGACCTGCAAGCCGCTGAATTACTGCGGAACTTGAAAATACACCGCCCGGATCTGACTTGCAGCAGCCTGGCCGGTCCCGGCTTGCGCGCCCTGGGCGCAGCCCAGTTGCATGATATTAAAGAAATGTCCGTTATGGGCGCCACCGAAGTCTTGTCTGCGCTGCCCAGAATATTGAGAATTTTGCGCGATGTCGCCCGGCACCTGGAAAAAGAAAGGCCCACGGCTGTTATTTTAGTTGACGCGCCGGATTTTAATTTCCGGGTGGCCAAAATCGCGCATAAGCTGAATATCCCCGCGTACTATTACATCAGCCCCAAAATATGGGCCTGGCGCACCGGGCGCGCGCTGTTCCTGAAAAAATACACCCGGAAAATCATTTCCATCCTGCCCTTTGAAAC
>CAZNBK010000043.1:0-12289 GCA_964571105.1 uncultured Desulfovibrionaceae bacterium | reverse complement strand
GCCGGGTTGCTGCCGCCGGGTTTGTACAGTTTGCCCCGCTGCTGATCGAGATCCTTGAGCACCGTGGAAACGGAAATATTGCCCAGGCCGAAATTAATGCCGCAGAGCACATCGGGCACCTGCCTGGGGTCCAGGGCATTGAGGTCGTAAAGTTCATTGATGCTGAAGGCAAAAACCGTGTTGTACAGTTCAGAACCGGCCTGCCCCAGGATATGGGCCAGCATTTCCGCGCCCAATTCTTCACCCCGTTCATCAATGAGCTGAAACTTGGTGGGGGTTTTGCCTTTGCGGGAAAGACGGAAACTTTGCCCGGCCAGGGTGACCAGCTCAAGGCTGCCGCCGTGTTCGCCGCCGCGCAGCGGTTCATAGCGGGGATGCGTACGCGAGCCGCTGCCCGTGGGCGGCCCGTAGAGCACAAAGCGGACAAACTCGTGACAGGTGCTTTTGCCTGCTTCGTTGGGCCCGAGAATGATGTTCAACCCGTTGATCGGGTTGAGCAACAAGTCTGCATAGATGCCGAATCCGGAGATTTCCAGCTGGTCAATATACATGGCGCTTCCCCGCAGACATCAGCGTTTCTCCGGCATGCTCAGACGGGATAAACAAACAAAGGCCGCTTCCTTGAACAACTCGGGCAGATCTTCAGCTGCGGGCGGCAGCAGCCCCGCAGCCCGGGCCTGGCTGGCGCGCGGCCCGTATAGTTCCGCCCAGGGGCCTTGCAAAAGCTCTTGCAGCATGGCCGGATTTTGCGACATCTCGCTCAAACGCCGCAAGGTTTCACCGAGCAGGTCATCACGTGAAAGCAATTTGTCCATGTCCAGGGCCGGTGTGGTTTCCAGCCTAACATCCTTGATCCAGACAAAGGGCTTGCGTTCTTTGCCCCATTCGCGCAGGCGTTCCAGCACCTCCCGGCCCCAGTCGCCGTGTAAATCAGCATTGAGCTCTGTGCTGCCGGTCAAAGTCAGGCGGACCAAAAAACCGCGCAGCTCTGGACCGGCCCCGTGCCCCAACTCGGCCAGGGCCTCGCGAATACGATTTTCCGCAGTATCCAGTTTTTCTTCACGGTCGAGGGAAACCGTCAGCTTAACCCAATTCACCGGGGATAAAGCCTTGAACTCCACCGCCTGGACCTGCCTGCCCCGCACGGACACCGCCAGGCAGCCTTTGGGACCGTCTTCATTGATATGCAGGCCTTGTGTATTGCCGGGATAATAAGCCGGAGGCGTATTTGCCGCCTGGCCGCGTTTATGCACATGCCCCAGCGCCCAATAGTCCATGCCCGCCTTGGCCAGATCAGCCACCGTGCACGGCGCGTAAGGCAAATGCCCGGCCTGGCTGCCCACCTGGCAATGCAGCAGACCGATCTGGAAAATATCTTCAGGAGCGCGTTTAAATTGCGCGGCCAGGTTTTCTGTTTCCTCCCGGCGACCGTGGCTGAGGCCGTGCACCAGGGCCAGAGTCTCGCCGTCACGGCTAAGGGGCAGGCTGCTGACCGCCGCGCTGCCGAAAATATGCACATTGTCCGGCCAGGAAAGCACATCGCGTCCGCTTTGCGGGTCGTGATTGCCGTGCACCATAAATATCTGGATGCCCTCGTCGTGCATGGCCGTGCAGGCATCGCGCAAAGACAGAAGGGCCTTGGCGCTGCCCAAGTCGCGGTTGTAATTATCCCCGGCCAGGAGCACTGCCGCCGGTCTGGTTTCCCGCGCCAGCGCCACCAGATTATCCAGGGCCTCATAAGTGGCCTGTTCCAGGCGTTCGGACAGGTCGCGCGCTTCCCTGGAAAGCCCGGAAAAAGACGCGCCCAGGTGTAGGTCGGCAGCGTGAAGAAAAGTAAAAACAGGTTCGGACATGCGTTTGCCGTATGGTTGAAGCGGTCGGAAAACAGTTTTATAATCGGGCCTGGTTGCCCGAAGTATTTAAGCACATTGCTGTCCGGCCAATTCCTGTGGCCGGGCAATAATGATTTTAACACTAGAGCATTTTGGCTTAATATATAATTTCAATGTTAAAGCGCTCTAAAACTAGGTATTGCTAAACTGCTTTAAAGCTCAAACAGCAGGATAATATACGTGAACCCGGCCCAAGACAACCATAATCCGCAAACGCCCGGCGAAGGGCAGCAGCGCTGGATCGTGCATGTGGATATGGATGCGTTTTTCGCTTCCGTGGAAGTGCTGGATAATCCGGAATTGCGCGGCAAACCTGTAATTGTCGGACACGGCACGCGCGGGGTGGTTTGTGCGGCATCCTATGAAGCCAGGGTTTACGGCGTGCGTTCGGCCATGCCCATGAGCCGGGCCAGACAGCTCTGCCCCGGCGGCGAGTATGTGGTCCCCCGCCATGGCCGCTATTCGGAAATTTCCCGGCAAGTCATGGCCATTCTGCATGATTTTTCACCCCTGGTGGAGCAGGCGTCCATTGATGAAGCCTACCTGGACGCCAGCGGGCTGACCCGCCTGTTCGGCCCCGTGGAAGGCTTTGGCCAGGCCATTAAAGACGCCGTGCACGAACGCACCGGGCTAACCTGTTCCGTGGGCCTGGCCCCGGTAAAATTTCTGGCCAAAATCGCCTCGGACCTGAACAAACCCAATGGATTGAGCGTGTTGCACCCCGAAGACATCGCGCGGTTTCTGCACACCTTGCCGGTGCGTAAAATCCCGGGCGTGGGCGAACGCACTCTGGACAGCCTCAAATCCTTCGGCATCCGCACAGCCGGTGATGTGGGCTGCTATCCGCCAAACTTCTGGGAACAACGGCTGGGCAAGCTGGGCCTCATGATCTGGGAACGCAGCCAGGGTATCGACCGGGGCAAGGTGGAGCCATACCTGGCCCCGAAGTCGGAAAGCGCGGAAGACACCCTGGCCCAAGACACCACCGACCTGGCCGTGCTCAAAACCTGGCTCCTGCACCAGGCTGAATCCGTGGGCGCTTCGGTACGGCGCAACAAGGCCCAGGGGCGCACCGTTACCCTTAAAATAAAATTCTCGGACTTCCAGCAGCTCACCCGCAGCCGCACCCTGCCCGCGCCAACCGATTCCACGCGGATTATTTATGAAACCGCCGTGGCCCTGCTGGAGCATTTGGGCATAAAAAGACCGGTGCGCCTTATCGGAGTGGGCCTGTCCGGGTTTGTCTGGGGCGATGAACCGCAGCAGTTGCTGCTTCCCGGCGTGACCGATTACAGCCCGAGCGAAGCCCTGCCCGCCGAGGACCGGGACCGCGCCCTGGACAGCGCCATTGATGAAATCCGCGCCCGATTCGGCACAACAGTCCTGCTGCGAGGCCAGGATCCCACTCTGGCCGGAAAATAAACTTCGCCGCATCCCCACTGACGTTATTTTGACCGTCTGAACAGAGGAAAGCCAGGAAACCCTCCCAAGCCTCATTTCCTGTTCTTGGCTCATATTTTGCTATTCCCCGCGCATGGATCTGTTCGCGTTTAACCCAGCCCAAGCATTAAGCCTGCTGCTCACCCTTATCAGAGTGAGTCTGCTGGTGTTTTTACTGCCTGTTTTCGGCGGCAACGGCACGCCCCGCAGCTTGAAAGCCTGTATCTGCCTGGCCATCACCGCCGCCATCTGGCCACAGGTGTCTTTTCCCGGCGAATACATGCCCGCTCACCCGCTTGCCATTGCCATTATTGTCTTTGGCGAGCTGATTCTTGGCCTGATTTTCAGCCTGGTGGTCCGGTTTATCTTCGGCGGCATCCAGGTGGGCGGTCAGATTCTGGCCTTCCAAATGGGTTTTTCCATGGCCACCACCGTGGACCCCTTGCAGGGCGACCAGGAAACCATTATCTCGCACTTCCTTTACATGGTGGCTATCCTCACTTTCCTGATCCTTAACGGCCATCTCTATGTGCTCAAAGCGCTCATGGACAGCTTCCGGCTGATCCCGCCCGGTGGCTTGATCATAAGCCCGCCTTTGGGCTGGGAGATCATCTCCATGTCCGCTGAAATGTTTGTGCTCGGCCTTAAAGTCGCCGCTCCGGTGATGGCCTCGCTGTTTTTGGTGGAACTGGCTCTGGCCCTCATGGCCCGGGCCGCGCCGCAAATGAATATGCTCATAATCGGCTTTCCGGTGAAAATCACCATCGGGCTGTTCTTCCTGGGCATGCTGTTTGTGCTCATGGCCGAATACATCCAGGAATTCATCTTCAATGTGGGTCCGTTAATTCATAACCTGTTGCGGGCGGCGAGCCCGTTTAACAGCTAGGGCAGGACAAGGCAGATGGCCAAAGATCCCAGCAAGACAGAGAAAGCCACCCCAAAACGACTGAATAAAGCGCGTAACCGGGGTAACGTAGCCAAATCGCAGGAAGTAGCCAAAACCATCACCCTGCTGGCCGGTTTTTTGGCGCTCTACTCTTATATCCACGTTATCGGCAAAGAAATGATGGATTTGTACCGCCATTTCCTGGACCACAACTTTGAATTCGTGCCCGAGCCCAACAACGTCATGAACCTGATGCGCTGGCTGGCCCAGGAAGTCGCGTTTATGGTTCTGCCGGTTATCCTGACCATCGGCCTGGTGGTCATCATCACCCTGCGTCTGCAAGTGGGCAAACTCTGGACCACCAAGGTTTTTAAACCCAAACTCTCCCGATTCAATCCCATTCCCGGCATCAAGCGCATGTTCTTTTCCAAGGACACGCTCATCCGCATGCTCAAAAACCTGCTCCAGGCCCTGGCTATCGGCATCGCGCCGTATGTGGTCATTTCCAATGAATTTCCCAATTTTATCACCTTGTTCCACACCAACGCCTGGGCGCTGACCGCGTATCTGATGGAAATCGGCTCCAAGGTCGTTCAATACGCCCTGGCCCCCATGCTGGTCATCGCCATTGCCGACTTCTTCTATACCCGCTGGGAGTATTCGGAAAACCTGAAGATGAGCAAAGATGAAGTCAAAGACGAAATGAAGCAGATGGACGGCGACCCCAAAATCAAGGCCAAACAGCGCCAGAAGATGATGGAAATGATGCGCCGCCGCATGATGGCGGAAATTCCCAAGGCCGACGTGATCATCACCAACCCCACGCACATTGCCGTGGCCCTTAAGTACAACGCGCTGGAGTCGCCCGCGCCCATGGTCGTGGCTAAAGGCGCCGACCACCTGGCCCAGAAAATCAAGGAAGTCGCCCGCGAACACAACATTCCCATTCGTGAAAATAAGCCATTGGCACGGGCTTTGTATAAGAGTGTGGACATCGGGGAAAGCATTCCTGAAGAACTGTACCAGGCCGTGGCCTCCATTTTGGCCAGCCTCCCCAAATTCAGGAATGCAGCGGCTCAGCAGCAGACCGTTCCCCAAATGAATTAAGGTCGCACGACCCAGGAGAGTGTCAAAGTTATGGCTGAAAAACCCAGAAACCTAGTCCCTTCGATTAATTACGAAAGGTTCGCCAAGCAAGGCGACGTCCTCTTGGCCGGCGGCGTGGTGATCATCCTGTTTGTGATGCTCATCCCCCTGCCCACCTTCTTTCTGGACATCATGCTGACCATCAGCATTTCCCTGTCGCTGGTCATTCTGGTCACCTCCATGTTCATGCTCTCGCCGCTTGAATTTTCCATCTTCCCTTCACTGCTGCTGGTCTGTACCCTGCTTCGCCTGGCCCTCAACGTGGCCTCCACCCGTATCATTCTGCTGCACGGCAGCGAAGGCACGGATGCCGCCGGTCAGGTTATTCAAACCTTCGGCATGTTCGTGGTCGGCGGCAGTTATGTGGTCGGCATCGTCATCTTCTGTATTCTCTTTCTGCTCAACAAAATGGTCATCACCTCCGGCACCACGCGTATTGCCGAAGTGGCCGCCCGGTTTACCCTAGACGCAATGCCCGGCAAGCAGATGGCCATTGAAGCCGACCTCAACGCCGGTTTGATCAATGAAGAAGAAGCCAAAGCCCAGCGCGCCAACATTCGTAAGGAAGCCGACTTTTACGGCGCCATGGACGGTGCGGGCAAATTTGTGCAAGGCGACGTTAACGCCAGCATGCTCATCTCCCTGGTTAATATCATCGGCGGCATCGTCATCGGCGTGGTCCAGCAGGACATGAGCTGGGGCGACGCAGCCTCCACCTACACCCTGCTGACCATCGGCGACGGCCTGGTTTCCACCATTCCGTCCATTATCACGTCCACCTCGGCAGGCCTGATCGTTTCCCGCGCTGCGGCCTCGGCCAAAATGGGCGAAGAATTCATCGGCCAGCTCACGCACAATTACCGGGCGCTCAAACTGGTTTCCGGCGTGCTCTTGCTCTTTGCGCTGGTGCCGGGCATGCCCACCCTGACCTTTATGATTATTTCGGGCCTGCTGTTTACAGTTTCCCGGAGCATGGGCAGCGCCACCCCGCAAGAAGCGGCCATTGGCGGGCGTTCCACTCAAACCGCTGTGAGTACGGGCGGCAAAGCAGCCCTGCCCGCCGGTGCGAGCGGAGGCGGTGAAGCCTCTCTGGATACCCCCGAGGAAGTGCAGGCCCTCCTGCCCCTGGATACTCTGGAACTGGAAGTGGGCTACGGACTTATTCCTCTGGTGGATGAAAGCCAGAACGGCAACCTGCTCTCGCGCATCCGTTCCATTCGCCGCCAGTTTGCCCTGGACATGGGCGTGATTATCCCCTCTCTGCACCTGCGCGATAACTTGCAGCTCAAGCCCGGTCAGTACCGTGTGCTGATCAAGGGCAACGAAGTGGCCGGCGCGGAAATCCTGGTGGATCACTTCCTGGCCATGGACCCCGGCAACGCTAAGCACCGCATCCAGGGTGTGGAAACCCGCGAACCGGCCTTCAACCTGCCGGCGATGTGGATACCCGAAGCCCGCAAAGAAGAAGCCATGCTGGCCGGTTATACCGTGGTCGATCCGGGTACGGTCATTGCCACGCACCTCACCGAAGTGTTCAAGCGCAATTTGTCCGAATTCCTGGGCCGCCAGGAAGTGCAGGGACTGCTGGACAACCTGTCCAAGCAGGCCCCCAAGGCCGTGGAAGAACTGGTCCCCATGATCATCAGCCTGGGCACCCTGCAAAAAGTCTTGCAAAACCTGGTGCGCGAAAACGTGTCCATCCGCGACCTCTTGTCCATAGTGGAAACTCTGGCCGACTTCGGCCCGTCCATAAAAAGCGCCGAAGCCCTAACGGAATTCGCCCGCGAGCGCATCTGCCGCACGGTAATCAAGCCGTATCTGGACAGCGAGGGTGGCCTGGCCATCATCACCCTGGGCAACGAAGTGGAACGCACCTTACAGGAGTCCCTGCGCGAATCCGAATCCGGCGCTTATCTGGCCATGCACCCGGGCACTGCCCAGGAAATCATCAAGGGCATCAGCGCCAGCGTGGAAAATGCCGTGAATACCGACGGCCAGCCCGTGATCCTGGCCTCGCCGCCGGTAAGACCGCACCTGGCCCAGTTATTGCTAAGATTCTTGCCGGGAGTGCCGGTCATCTCCCAGGCAGAAATACCGGCGGATATTCAACTTTCGTCAGTGGGAACCGTGGTGGTGAGCTAGAGCATTTTAACATTGAAATTATATATTAAGCCAAAATGCTCCGGCGGTGCACAGCGAAGCGCAGCATCGCTCGCGAGATTGGAACAGGCGGGATTTACTCCCGCCGTGGCGACAATCTCAATGCGAAAACACTCTAGAGTGTCTGAAACGCGCCAAGCGCAAGCGTAAAAACTCAAGAGTTTTGCTTGCCCAAAACTATAAAGGCCCGACAAATTCAAAGTGAAAAGGATTTAATATGTACAGCAAGGTCTTTACCGGAAACAGCGCCAAGGAAGCCCTGGCCAAGGTCAAACAGGAACTTGGCAGCGAGGCCATAATTCTGACTTCCCGCCAGATTGAGGAACACGGCGTAACCCGTTACCAGGTCACCGCCCGCCTTGATCAGCAGGAAATCGCCCCCGAGGCCGAGGCCTCAGATGGTCAGGGATTTGACGATGTCCGCCGCGAATGGAATTCCCTGCGCGAAAATATCATGGCCCTGGTCAAGCCGCACCTGCGCCTGGAACTGCTCACTCCGCGCCAGAAGAGCACCCTGGAGTATCTGCAACGCGAAGGCGTGGATGAAGAGATCATTATTTCTCTGTTCCGTTCGCTCATAGCCCAACCCACAGCTTCAGTGCTGTCCTTGCTTTCGGACATGATCAAGATGCAGCCTTGGGGTTACAGCACCTGGCAAAACCGCATCCAGGCCGTGGCCGGCCCGTTCGGCTCCGGCAAAACCGTGACTGCGGTGCGGCTGGCCCTGACCCTCAAAGACGAACGCCCCGACGCCCGCATCTGCCTTATCAACGCCGATTGCAGCCGGGGCCATTCCCGGCTGGTCTTGCGGCATTACGCGGAACTGTCCGGTTTTGCTTACAAAGAAGTAAACAGCGGCGCGGAAATGATCCGGGCCGTCAAAGAAGCACCGGGCACAGACCGTTTTATTGTGGACTTGCCGGGTATTTCCTGTAAAGATAGCCTGATAGGCACACTGGCGCGTTTCGGCCTGCACAAGGCCCTGGTGCATTTGAATCTTTCGCCCAATTACGCCCAGCAGCAGCTCAAGGCCATGCTCAGCGCCTATGGTTGCAGCGCGATTAAAAGCATTATCTGGAGCAAACTTGACGAATGCTTCTCTTTCGGCAATATCATTAATGTTTGTGCCGCAACCGGGTTGCCCGTGTCCGCGCTGTCTTACGGCCCTGGGCTTACAGATTCGCTTTGCCCGGTGGACTCTTCCATGCTCTGGAAGCTGATTTTCAAGCGCGAACTGCCCCGCTCCAAAGCGGAAGCCGGGTATGAGCAGGTTGGCCGGGCAGCGGCCATGGCCTCATAATTATTACGGATCGATTGTTTTATCCGCGATGAACTGCTAAGATAAAACTGACAGGAGTAAATTTATGGCCCAAAGACCGCCGTTAGTGTTTTCCATCACCTCTGGAAAGGGGGGTGTCGGCAAGACCAATCTTGCGGTCAATCTTGCGTGCTGCCTGGCAGATAGCGGTCGCCGGGTGGTGCTTCTTGATGCGGACTTGGGCCTTGCCAATGTGGACGTGATGCTGGGCTTAACGCCCAAGATGAATCTTTTCCATCTCTTCTCCGAAAAAGTCGGCTTAAAAGATATACTTTTTGAGACGCCTTACGGGTTTTCCATTCTGCCTGCGGCGTCCGGCGTGGATAAAATGATCGCGCTGGACACCGGCCAAAAATTAGAGCTGCTCGAAGCCATGGATGTCTTGGAAAACAGGCTGGATTACCTTATTGTGGATACCGGCGCGGGCATTGCCGATAACGTGCTCTATTTCAACCTGGCCGTGCAAGAACGCATTGTGGTGCTCACTCCGGAGCCCACCTCGCTCACCGACGCTTACGCCCTGATCAAGGTAATGAAGCTGGAGCACGGGGTTGAGCGCTTCCGGGTGCTGGTGAACATGGCCCCGGATGCCGCGCAGGCCCGTGAAGTATACAAACGGCTGCACGAGGCTTGCGACCACTTCCTGTCCGGGGTATCCCTGGATTTGGTTGGTTTTGTACCTCGCGATCATTCCGTGCGCGAATCGGTCATGGCTCAGCAGCCTCTGGTCCGTTTCTCGCCTGCTAGTCCGGCCGCCAAAGCCATAAAAGCTGCGGCCACCACCATAGAAAACTGGGAAGCCACACAAAAACTTGATGGGAATATCAAATTCTTCTGGAAAAACCTCCTCTTCCGTACGGGTTGAACCATGGCAGGCCCTGGAATCCGGGGAGACTGCCTGGCCAGATTTTTCGCACCAGGATCAAGAGAGGATCGTCCGTCATTTTGCGCCCAAGGTAAAATTCCTTGCGTTGCGCCTTAAGGCCAGGCTGCCCAAGAATATTGAGCTCAACGAACTCATCAGCGCGGGCACTCTGGGCCTGGTGGAAGCCCTTGGCAAATTTCAGCCCCAGCTGAACATCAAGTTTGATACCTATGCGGAAAACCGTATCCGTGGCGCCATGCTCGACGAGCTGCGTCGTTTGGACTGGTTCCCGCGCTCCCTGCGCCGCCATGTCCGGCAGGTGGACGAGGCCGGCACACGGCTGGAGGCCGAGCTTGGCCGCCAACCCACCGAAAGCGAGCTTTCCCAGGCCACCGGCCTGGACACCAAAGATGTGCGCGAAGCCCTGGAAGCCATGCAGAACCAGCTCTGCCTGTCTTTGGATGCCTTGCAGGACGGCATGACTGTGCAAGATCCTTCCATATCCGGCAACCATCCTTATCATGACACCGCCCAGGCGGAACTGACCGACCGGGTAGCTGAGCTTATCGAGCAATTGACACCAAGAGAAAAATTGGTATTGTCCCTATATTATACAGATGAATTGAACATGCGCGAAGTGGCCGAGGTCATGAGCATTACCGAGGGCCGGGTTTCCCAGCTCCACTCGCAGGCTTTGACCCGCTTGCGCAAAGAATTTCGCGCCAGGCACGGCGACGTGGGCGTGGGCTGACTTCAGCCCCTGCCCATTTCGATGCGGCGCAATAAGAGAAAACCCCAAGGAGTTTGTTCATGCCTTATGATCCCAATATGCGAGTGCTGGTAGTGGACGATTTTTCCACCATGCGCCGAATTGTCAAAAACATACTGCGTCAGCTTGGCTTCAACAATGTGGTCGAAGCGGACGACGGCACCACAGCCTGGGAAGTGCTGAACAAGGATAAAATCGATTTTATCGTTTCCGACTGGAACATGCCCAAAATGACCGGCATCGACCTTTTGCGCAAAGTCCGGGCCAGTGAAGAATTCGGCGACCTGCCCTTCCTGATGGTCACCGCTGAAGCCCAACAGGAAAACATCATCGAAGCAGTGCAGGCCAAGGTTTCCAACTATATCGTCAAACCCTTCACCGCTGAAACCATGAAGCAGAAAATTGACAAAATCTTCCCGTAACAGTCCTTTTTTTCGGAAGCAGCGCCCGGATCGGCTCTTAAGCACGGTCGGGCGTCTGTTTCCCGGTCCGCACCATTGCCGGACCCTGCAACTTATATACGGAAAAGGACCCGCTCCCAAACCGTCCTCTACCCGACCGGTAATAACCTGTACCCGACCGGCGGAATTGTGCATAGCCTGGACCGAACTGTTCACAACCAGGTGACTCAATCATGCTGTTTATAGTCCCTGACGACACCCCACCTAAAAATTCCGGTTCTGACGATACCGGCACGCTCCTTGACAGTTCAAGCCTCGAGCTGGACGACCTTGGCGGCCAGGCGGCATCTCCGGGCAAGGTGGAACTCGATCTTGATGATGCGCCGTTTCTCATAGATGATGAACCGGAACCCGAGCCGGAGCCGGAACCAGAACCCGAGGCGGAACTTCCGCCTGCGGTAGAAGCGCCCCCGCCCACCCCCAAGCGCTCCTGGAAAGACCTGCTCAAAGACAAACGCGTCCTGGCCGGGTCCGGCAGCGCCCTGGTTCTGCTTGTTGTTGCAGCGTTTTTTCTGTTCCGCTCTCCCGCCGAAGAAACTCCGCAGCTTCCGCCGGAAGAGCCCACCAGCGCACAAATTGAAGAAGCCTCTAAAGAACCTGAGCAACCTGCCGAATATTATATTAGATGGGAGCCGTTTTGGATTGAGATTGAGGACGCCGAGGGCAACATTCACTTCCTGATCTGCCGTTTCGCAGCCGTTACTCTCAATCTGTCTTTAAAACAGGAGGCTGACAGCAAAGAAGTGGTGTTGCGGGATACGATTTACTATTATCTGACCCACAAAGAACCAGAATTCCTCAGCAACACCGGAAATGCCGAAGCCCTTAAGCGCGACGTATTGGCAGTGGTCAACCAGTTTCTCTCATCCGGCCAGCTTGACCAGATATTACTGGAGGACTACGTTATTAAGTAGACAACCACCTCCAGACAAATGAGGTAGGCCATGAACGGAGCCGGCAATCTGCCTCTGAATATAGCCTCGATGGGTCATGTGGAACGCATTGCCCACGATGCACAGGCACATCCGGAACTCCAACAGGCCGCAGCCCAACAAGCCGCCGCAGCAGCCCTGCGCAAAGCCCGTACCCAGGTACAAAAAACCAGCAAAAGCGAAGGCAGCGACGTCGACCCCGACGGACACCAAAAGCAAGACCAGCCGGAAGCTGAACTCGAAGCCCGCCAGGAAGCCAAAGACGAAAATGCCGAAGAAATGCACCTTGGGCAACCCTGGGCAGGCAATCTCCTGAATGTGAAAATTTAAGATTATTGAGAGGGGGAACCCCAAGGGTTTTAAACCCTTGAGGTTCCCCCTCTCAAACTCTCCCCCTCCTGAACCCGAATTGGGGTTTTT
>CAZNBK010000042.1:7068-12467 GCA_964571105.1 uncultured Desulfovibrionaceae bacterium | reverse complement strand
GCCTTATGCGCGGCAAGGGAGCTGCTGGTCCCCTTGCAATGTGAATTTTTTGCGCTCGAGGGCATTGTAAAATTATTGCAGACCTACGAGCAGGTAAAGAAGCGCCTAAATCCCCAATTGAACCTCATGGGCGTTGTGCTGACCATGTATGATGTGCGCAACCGTATTTCCCGCCAGGTGAAAAATGAGGTGCGCAAGTGTTTTCCGGACCAGATGTTTGAAACAGTTATCCCGCGGAACGTGCGCTTGTCTGAAGCCCCCAGCCACGGGCGTTCGGTAATTCACTATGATGTGAAATCCAAGGGCGCTGAGGCGTATCTTGCACTGGCCAAGGAAGTAATCTTGCGCCGCCCCAAAGCATAGGAGTTAGTATTCATGAGTAAGCCACAACGCGGTCTTGGCCGTGGTCTTGACGCGCTGTTTCGCGGTCAGCAGGAAACCGAAGGCGGCAACCCGGTTCAGATGTTGCTGCTTGGTGAGATTCGGGCCAATCCTGAACAACCGCGCCGTTTTTTTTCCGATGCGAGCCTGACCGAGTTGTCAGAATCCATTCGGGCGCAGGGCGTGTTGCAGCCTATCCTGGTCAGGTTTGAAATAGTAGCCGGAGAACGCCGCTGGCGGGCTTCTCACTTGGCCGGGCAGCGGACAATTCCAGCGCTGATCCGGGAAATGAGTCCTGAGCAGGCCTTGGCCATTGCGCTCATAGAAAACTTACAACGCGAAGATTTGAACCCCATGGAAGAAGCCGTTGGTTTCAGAGAGTTGCGCGACCGTTTCGGGCTCAGCCAAGAAGAAATTGCTACTCGTGTAGGCAAAAGCCGTTCGGCTGTGGCCAATATGCTGCGGCTGCTAAATTTGCCCGAGGAAATACAAGAGGATTTGCGTAACGGACAGATGACGCAAGGCCATGCCCGCCCGCTGCTTGCCGTGGAAGATTCGGCGGCTGTGCTGCAAATGCGGCAATTGATTTTGGAGAACTCACCTTCGGTGCGCGATGTGGAATCTTGGGTCAACCGCTGGAAACATAGCGGCGAGATGCCGGAAGCTGGAGAGCGTAAGAAAAGAGGACCCGGCAAAGGAGCGGTGCAAGCCGAGGAAGCTTTGCTCGATTTGCAAGAGAAACTCTGCCAGGTTTTGGCGGTGCCGGTAAAAGTAAGCGGCTCAGGCAACAAGGGCCGCATAATCATTGTCTTTGACTCAGCCGAAGAGCTGGACCGGCTCGCAGGACAATTCGGGGTGCAGAAGGATTAATATGTCCATTCGAGAGATTGCCTATTCCAGTCGTGAACTTATTGATTACGCCCAGTTGCTCGCCGGGGCACACGTTCTGATCGTCGGCGACATTATGCTGGATGAGTATTACCTGGGCGATGCGGAAAGAATATCGCCGGAAGCGCCGGTTCCGGTTGTGAAAATCAGCGAGGACCGGCTTTTTCTTGGCGGCGCGGGCAACGTGGCCAGAAACATAAAAAGTCTGGCCGGGCAAGCGCAATTGCTGTCTGTTTGTGGTGATGACAGCGGGGCCGAGGTCATTGACGGGCTGTGCCGCACTGGCGGCGTATCTGCCAAGCTTATCCGCATACCGCATCGCCGGACCACCATAAAGACCCGCATAATAGCGCGGCAACAACAAATGTTGCGTTTTGACCAGGAAGATATCTCAGCAGTACCCAGCGAATATCTTTACCTGCTTTTGAATCAGGTTAAGGCCAGGCTGACCGAGAACACTGTGCTGATTATTTCAGACTACGGCAAAGGGTTGATTACGCCGCTGCTTATGTCGGAGTTGCGCAAGTTGCAGGCCGAATGCGCGGCTGCGGGCAATAGCTTTAAAATTTTGGTAGACCCCAAGACGCCCAATTGGAGATTGTACGAAAAGGTATTTGTGCTTACGCCAAATGCCAAAGAAACCAGTGAGGGTGTCGGCATGCCGGTTAACAGCGTCGAAGAGATCAAACAAGCCGGAGCCGCCGCGCTGGAAGGACTCGCTTGCAGATATCTGCTGGCCACCCTTGGCGCGCAAGGCATGGCCCTGTTCCTTAATCGGAATAAGGTTTGGCATATTCCCACAGCAGCCAGAAAGGTCTTTGACGTAACCGGCGCCGGAGATACGGTTATTGCTGTCTTGGGGTTAGCGCTGGCCGCAGGGATTCCGCTGCTGCCGGGCTGCTTGCTTGCCAATGCAGCAGCAGGTATTGTTGTTGGTGAAGTTGGAGCTGCCGCAGTTAACAGTACGCAACTATGCGAAGCACTGGCCTCGGTGGAGCAATATACGGCTGAGCCCTGGTAATTTGCAGCCCTGGCTATGGAGCGACCATCCGCTCAAGGTGCCTGCAAACCCTGGCTGCTGAACCTGCATCCTGATAAGTGTGCAAGCAGTCCCTGATTCTCTTCCGTTCATCAACAAAGTCATCTTTATTGCTCAGCGTCTGCTCCAACAGCTGAAACAATTCAGCTTCCGTGCGCGAGACCGGCCCTGGCGTCCACTGCGCAAAATCAAGCATGAACTCTCTGCTTTGGCTGGTATAGGCATCCATATCATGCACATGAAAGTGGATGGGCCGGTCGCAGAGAAGAAAATCAAAAAACACGGAAGAATAGTCGGTAAGCAGAATGTCAGTTTCCTGAAGCAGCGGATAAACATCGCTGGTACTGTCGCAAACAATCAGGCCGGGATAGATTTTTTTGGGCAAAATCAGCGAAGGGTGCAGCTTGAGGAGCCAGAGGACGTTATGCTTGATGGCAAAATCAGCAATCCGATCAGGATCGAGATTCTCTGCGGTTAACGGCCCCACGCCGCTGTCGCGGAAGGTAGGCATGTGCAGGATGACCTTGCCGCCCTGTTTGCGGTGTTGCCTGACCAAGCCGTAAAGCTCGGTGTCGGTATTGATAAAGTCCAGGGCGCCGAGCTTTTTCAATAACCCGTCATTGCGGGGGAAACCGGCTTCCACATATGACTCTGCCGGAGCGTAAAACACCTGCTGCAGAATTTCGGTCACCTTTGCTGAGGTGGACACCACGGCGGAATAGTTGGAATACATGCTTTCCAGATAAGCGGCCTTTTCGGGGTTCATGTTTACCGGAGAATTAATCTCCGCTTGCCCGATTTTTTTAAGCGGAATACCGTGCCAGAGCTGGAAGACCTCGGCTCTGTGCATCAAGGGCCATAAAGGCGTGAGCCGCCAGTCAAAGTTATCGCAAACCACCACAGCGGCTTGCGCGGCAGATTTGATATCAGTGCCGGGAAAAAGCGCGACAGGCAGGTTGTGCTTTGCCAACTGCTCGGCCTCGCTCTGCAATGTGGTCACGAATAACGGAGTGAATGCGTAGTCGCCGCGGACTGCTTCCAAAAAGGCATACTTGACATTATCAAGCAGCAGACCTTGATTGCGGCCCACAAAAACAACCAGATCACGCCGCTGCGGAATCATCCGGGCCAGATTCATCAGCTCAAGGCTTATTTGCACCTCAGGGTCTGAAACATTATCGGTCATGCGCCCTCCGGTTTTAAACTGCCAGAGCATTTGCCACTTAGACATTTTCAAGTGTTAAATGCGCTAAGTAATGATTAGCTGAAGAAATGGGTGATAGCAACGGTGAAGAGGTAATTTGTTTGCAAATATACACCGGCATGCTACTAATAAATTACTGCTTGCTGGTCCGACTGGTTAAAAGTAAACATTCAGCTGATACGACAAAGGAAAGGAATTGGTATGAATGAGTTAGCGGGGCATATTTTGCTGATCGAGGACAGCCCGGTTCAGGCAAAAATAATCCGAAAACAGTTTGAAGCGTTTTCTGATTTCTCAATAATAATCGCCAACAATCTCAAGGAAGCCGAAGCTTGCCTGGCTGAACACAAGGACCAGATATTTTTGGCCGTGGTTGATTTAAACCTGCCGGACGCGCCCAATGGCGAGGCGGCAGATTTGTGCTTGCAGTGGAAAGTTACCACGGTTGTGCTAACGGCGTCCATTGATGAGAATATCCGGCAGTCGTTTTTGGATAGAAACGTGGCAGATTTCTTTTTCAAGGGATCGGTTGAAGAGATTGCCCCTTTGATTTCCGGCGTCGAACGTCTGTATAAAAACCGCTTTATCACGGCCATGGTCGTTGATGACAGCGCAACGCAACGGGCGATCATCGGTAAATACATGCGCACGCAGGGCCTCAGGGTTCTAAGCGCGGGCAGTGGAGATGAAGCATTGCAAATCACCGAGCAAGAGCCGGATATAAAGCTGGTGGTCACCGACTTTGAAATGCCGGATATGGACGGAATTGCCTTGGTGCGCGCGCTGCGTGAGCGGTTTTTGCCCGAGGAGATGGCCATTGTTGGAGTATCTTCCGCCGGTTCCGGTTCGTTGACGGCCCGGTTTTTAAAAAACGGCGCCAATGATTTTTTAACCAAGCCTTTTGAGGCAGAAGAATTTTATTGGCGGATAAATCAGACGCTGAACGTGCTGGAAATGATGCGCTTGTGGAAGGAACGCCGCAAGCAGCCCGTTGCTGCCGGGTAAAAGTATTACAGCCGGGAAGCGCAGGGCAGAATTCCAGCATGGACAAACTAATACTCATCGGCGGCGGTGGACACTGCGCAGCATGCCTAGATGTGCTCAAGCAAGAAAAGCGTTTTGCCGTGGCGGCTGTGGTGGACAGGCCGGAAAAGTTGGGCGAGACTGTCTGTGGTCTGGCAATTACGGCAACGGATGATGACCTGCCTGAATTAATCGGTTTGCATAAAAATGTCCTGATCAGCATCGGGCAAATAAAAACTGCCGAACCGCGCCAAAGGGCTTATGACCATGCCTGCGCGCTGGGAGCAGAGCTACCCGCGATCATATCTCCTTTCAGTATTGTTTCAGACTGCGCTGAGTTGGGCGCCGGCACGATCATTATGCATCAGGCGCTGCTTAACTCCAGAGTGCGCATTGGCCAAAATACCATTATCAACACCAGGGCGCTAATCGAGCACGACAGCATAGTCGGAAATCATTGCCACATATCAACGGCAGCGGTTCTCAACGGCGGCTGCCGGGTGGACGATGGCTGCTTTGTTGGCAGTTCTGCGGTGCTTCGTGAAGGGGTGCGCCTTGGGAGCGGCTGCGTGATCGGTTGCGGGGCAGTTGTTTTGGCTGATGTGCCGGAAAACAGCACCGTGTATGGTCTCTGGAAAGGATGAGTCCGGGGGATCGCGCCGCACCTGAAGTTGGCAGCAACAATATATCTTGCGTTTTCCAACCAATTCCTGAATTACAACGGCCATGCGTTCTTCTTCTATTTTATCGTGAATGGCGTTAAAATAAACCCGTGCTTTGTCGGAATAAACCGACACGTACACCAGCTTAATGGCGTTGGTGATGCGCTCGGGGGTAAAAGGAACCACGCTGCCGTCGCGCTTT
>CAZNBK010000042.1:5252-7058 GCA_964571105.1 uncultured Desulfovibrionaceae bacterium | reverse complement strand
CCAATTCCTGAATTAACCACCATTATAGCGTATTGCTGTGATTTTGCACAGCTGAAAAACGCCAATGCCAATATTTGATAATTTAATTATTGTTAGACATCTCAAATATTTTGTGGAAAATTTAAATAAAAAAATAGCTTAAACTATAAAAAATACGTAATTGAAAAGAATTTACTAACATAAATCGGATTGCCCAAAAATAAATTTGAAAATGATTATGAATTGTGGTATTTATAGTAGCGGACATACGGTATACATTTCGGCAAAAGGGTTTGTCCATGAGTTATTAGCTGAAATGGCGGGGAAAAATATTCCAATTGTGGAAGTGCGGGGGCATTTGGTTCTGGCTGCGGGGTCTCCCCATGATTTATGCTGGGCGCAAAATACGTGGTTGGCCACCGAATTTTTACCAATTCGGTCCATAGGCGATGCGGCGCGGCAATTGCTGGGCAGACAGCGGAACTGGGCAGTGCATCCAACCACATTATATCGCAGAACAGCACTAATAGAGGAAGCGTTGCCGTCTGTTTCACGCCGCCCGCTGATATTTGGGGAAAGCCTTCCTTCGGCCGACCTGGGCGCCTGGACGCTCTGGGATTCAAAGACGCTGTTGCTTTCTCCCATATGCAGCAGTCCGTTCGCGGATGGTGAAATACAATTTGTGGAAAATAAAAATGATCCGCCGGGCCGCGCGTATTTGAAGCTTTGGGAGGCGCTTACGCTTTTGGAGAAAAAACCGGTTGCCGGTGACATTTGCCTTGATTTGGGCAGCTCGCCCGGAAGCTGGACGTGGGTCTTGGCCATGCGCGGGGCCAATGTGATCAGCGTTGATAAGGCCCCGCTGGCGGCTAATATTGCTGCGCTTCCCGGGGTCAGGTTTATGAACAGCAGCGCGTTTGCCCTTAATCCGGAGGAACTGGGTCCTGTTGACTGGCTGTGTTGTGATATCGCCTGTTATCCGGAGCGCCTGTGGAAATTGATCCAACGCTGGCTTACAGCGGGAACGTGTAAAAATTATGTCTGTACGGTGAAACTCCAAGGAACGCCTGATCAACAGGCAATTGCGGCGTTAGCTGATGTGCCGGGGTCAAAGTTATTGCATCTAAGCCATAACAAACATGAACTAACCTGGTTGAAAACGGCATAAAAAGTAAAGGCGGTAGAGTATGAGTTTCAGACATGTTCCACATTTGCGGGACTTGTCCCGCGCCTTCGTGGGCCAAGTTCTAAAGCCGGGCGACTGGGCTTTGGACGGGACCGCCGGCAACGGTCATGACACATTGTTTTTGGTAAATTTGATCGGGGATGCCGGGAAAGTTTTTGCATTTGATATTCAGCAGTCAGCCTTGGAAAAGACAATGGAACGCCTTGATGCGACCGGGGTTGCGCATCGCTGCAAATTTTGTCTGGGCGGGCATGAGCGATTGCTGGAGGTATTGCCCCGCGAATGTCTGGGCAAATTAAAGGCCAGCATGTTCAACTTCGGATATTTGCCGGGCAGCGACAAAGAGATAACCACCAAGCAAAAAACCAGCGTGGAAGCCATTGCCCAGCTTATGGATTTTATTTGTCCGGGCGGGGTGATTTCTCTGCACCTCTATGCCGGTCATGTCGGCGGCGCCGGAGAGCTGAAAGCGATTACCTCCTTCTGCTGCGCCTTGCCCTATTCAGAATGGCGCATCGCCCAATACTCCATCATCAATAAGCAAAGGAACAGGGAAGTGCTCATCTTGGGGGAAAAGCGCCGGGTTGAGGACGAAGACAGGGATGATCCCGTTGCGGTTGTCAGCTAAGAATATCCGGGGA
>CAZNBK010000042.1:0-5242 GCA_964571105.1 uncultured Desulfovibrionaceae bacterium | reverse complement strand
CTAAAGGTGGTCTTGGATAATCAAGGACTTTGATGTATAAACGCGCGCGTGACTGGCTCGCCCAGGAGTAGGTACCCGCATGTTTTATTACAAAAGAATTATTATCTTGAATATCGTCGGAGTAGTGCTTTTTTTGTCCTATGCCTGGTCTGGGCTGGACGTGTGGTGGGCGTATCTCGATGAAAAAATTTTCTGGTATTTCAATATCTTGATAGCTGAGAGACCGGCCTGGCGTGAGCTCATAGCCGTCAGCAATTTACGCATTTTTGATGCGGTTGCGCTGGCCGCCATGGGAACCATATATGGCTGGTATTTTTTGAAAGGAGATTGTCGGCGCAGACGCCAGCTCATTTGTATCGGGCTGACAATCCTGGTTGCCGCCGTACTGGTAAAGATCAGCGCTCAGAAAATAATGCTTTTTGAGCACCCCAGCCCCACATTGCATTTCGAAGGCGCCAACAGGTTGTCGGAGCTGTCGCCCCTGTCCCCCAAAGATGCTTCCGGCAACAGTTTTCCGGGCGACCATGGCTTGATGTTGCTGGTTTTCTCGGGCTTTGCCGCCCGGTATCTCGGGCGCCGTGCGTTTTTAATTGCTTTGCTCGTGGCCGTAATTTTCTCATTGCCCCGCGTTGCCGGTGGAGCGCACTGGTCGTCGGATATTCTTGTGGGCTCCATCGGGTATACCTTGCTGTTTCTGCCGTGGCTGTTACTCACGCCCTTATCGGATAAAGCAGCCCGGTTCTTTGACAGAATTTTGCCCCACTGGTTATGTGGCGCTGCGTAAATGCGCAAGCAGCCGGGTTTTGCAGGCAGTATCCGCCCGCTCCTCTAGCGATTAAGGAGCGGGCGTTTTTTTGAGTTTAGAAAACGCCGGGCAACCCGTGCTCGCGCAAAGCAGCATCGCAGCTGCCTAAGTGGTACATGGTGTGCGCGGCAATCAGGGCAACTGTGCCGGCATGGGTTGTTGTCGCGCCCATTCGTTGGCTGAGGCCGGGGTGTGCTTCAGCCAGTTCAGCATCGCCCAGGCTGGAAATATAATTTTTAACCCGAGCTTGGGCGTTACCGATGTATGGTTTTAATTGCGCTTTGCTCACCGTGTCTTTGGCCGGCGCGTCCAAATTTCCGACCTCTTCAGCATAAGGAGGGGCTTCAGGCGCATCGTCGGGCAGACGCAAAAAGAAATCAATGGCTGCAAAGGAGTGGTAGACTTGTTGCCACACCGGCCAGCCTCCGCATTTTTTTGCCCAAATTTCATCCGGGCAAACTTCCACAAATTTGTTCATCAAGCTGAACGCATAATTGACAGTGCCTTCCAGGCTTTGCACAACGACTCTGGACATTGCGGCCTCCAGGGTAAAAGTTGATGTTTGGTCTCCTGAGCATGGCATGGGGGCAAAAACTTGGCAACAGCCAAGAGCAGAGAAAAAAATTTTAGTCGCTAAGGCCCTTGACTAAGCGGCAATCCATAAAGAGGTATTAGATTGGAGGGATTTTACGAACCGGGGGGCGGGCAGCCTAACCGCTACAGGTGACGGGTGAATTCACGGGGGGCAGACGCAGTGGCGAAAAATGCCGGAGCACGCCAAACCGCAGCAGGCCAATGATTTGCTGCAAAAGGAGTTGCAATGAAAGCTGATCTGATTCTACACAACGGCAAATTCCATACAGTGGACCGGGATAACCCGCTGGCCGAGGCCGTGGCTGTGCGAGGCGGCAAATTTATAGCCGTGGGCAGCAACAAAGAAGTTTTGGAGCATAAAGGGGATAAGACGCAAGTTATCGATCTGCGGGGCAAAACTGCTATTCCCGGCTTAAACGATTCGCACCTGCACCTGATCCGCGGCGGGTTGAATTATAATCTGGAGTTGCGCTGGGAGGGCGTGCCTTCGTTGGCCGATGCCCTGCGGATGCTGAAGATACAGGCAGAACGGACGCCTGCTCCACAATGGGTGCGCGTTGTGGGCGGCTGGACCGAGTTTCAGTTTGCTGAGCGCCGGATGCCCACCTTGGAAGAAATCAACGCAGCTGCGCCGGACACGCCGGTTTTCATACTCCATCTTTATGATCGGGCCATATTGAACCGGGCGGCGTTGAAGGCAGTGGGCTACACCAAGGACACTCCCAATCCTCCCGGCGGCGAAATTCAGCGCGACAGACATGGCGAACCGACCGGCATCATGATTGCCCGGCCCAATGCCATGATTCTGTATGCCACCCTGGCCAAGGGCCCCAAGTTGCCTTTGGAATATCAAATAAATTCAACACGGCATTTTATGCGGGAGATGAACCGTTTGGGACTGACCAGCGCCATTGACGCCGGGGGCGGTTTTCAAAACTATCCGGAAGATTACGAGGTTGTCAGTAAATTGGAAAAGGACGGCCAGCTTACCGTGCGCATCGCCTATAACCTGTTCACGCAGCGGCCCAAGGAAGAGCTGGACGATTTCAAAAATTGGACGAAAACATCGCGCTACGGGCAAGGCAGCGATTTTCTGCGGCATAACGGAGCCGGTGAGATGCTGGTGTTTTCAGCGGCAGACTTTGAAGACTTCCTCGAACCGCGACCTGATTTGCCGGAAAATATGGAAAAAGAACTGGAAGCAGTGGTCCGTCACCTGGTTGCCAACCGTTGGGTGTTTCGTCTCCACGCCACCTATGATGAATCCATTTCTCGGATGCTGGATGTTTTTGAAAAGGTCAACCGCGACGTTCCATTCGATGGCCTGCCGTGGTTTTTCGATCATGCTGAAACCATCAGCGAGCGTAACCTTGAACGAGTTAAAGCCTTGGGGGGTGGCATAGCTATCCAGGACCGCATGGCCTTTCAGGGCGAATATTTTGTGGATCGCTATGGGCATAAAGCGGCTGAACAGACGCCGCCCATCCGGCGCATGCTCGAGCAGGGGCTTAACGTGGGCGCCGGTTCTGACGCGACCCGGGTATCCAGCTACAACCCCTGGTACTCATTGTATTGGTTGTGCAGCGGGAAGACCGTGGGCGGTTTAAGCCTGTACCCGGAAGGATTGTCCCGCGACCAGGCATTGGAGCTGTACACGCGGGGGTCGGCCTGGTTTTCGTCGGAGCAGGGCAAAAAAGGTGAAATAAAGATCGGTCAGTTTGCAGACCTGGCGGTGCTCAGCGCGGATTACTTCACTATCAATGAAGAAGAAATCAAGCAGATTGAGTCCGTTTTGACCATTGTGGACGGTAAGGTGGTCTATGCGGCCGATGAATTCCGCAAGCTTGGGCCAGGGGAACTGCCGGTAACGCCGGACTGGTCGCCGGTGGCTACATTCGGCGGGCACTGGAGCCCGCAAGCCGCTCCCGCCCACGGCCAGATTCAGCATTGCTGCGCCGGGCCGTGCGCCGTGCATGGGCACAATCACCACCTGGCCAGGAATGCCGAGGTACCGGCTAACGATTATCGGGATTTCTGGGGCGCCTTTGGCTGTTCTTGTTTTGCGTTTTAGAACATTTAAGATGTAAGCTTATTGCTGCCCGGTTAATTTAGCTGGGCAGCAATAAACTGTCCCGGCGGCATTAAACAAAGTGCAATGCCGCTGGAACAATGATTGAACTATAGGACAGGCTGGAGCAATTAACGCTCGACAGGGGCTAGCCCAAAAATCGTGGGGGCAAGGGGATGTTTCCCCTCTGCCGCAAAGGATATTAAAGAACGGCCCAGGATTGCCCTCTAAGCCGCTTTTTTCGGTTTTATATGCCTGAGGCCATGGCCCAGGCAATTTGCCCCAGAGATACCCCGCCGTCGTTACTGGGCACAGCCTTGTGCAGGAGGGGGGTCAGGCCGCGTTTTTCCAAGAGACGCGGCAACAACTGGCTGAAAGTGCGGTTTTGCATGACTCCGCCGGACAAGGCAACAAGCTTGATTCCATGCCGTTGGGCAGCCAGATCGGCCAGACCAACCAGACCGTTTATCAGACCAAGGTGGAAGCGTCCGGCAATGATGCCCGGCTGGGTATGCTTTTTCAGGTCAGACCAGACTTGGGCAAACAGTTCGTGAATATTGAGCTGCAAGAGATCCGCGTTGGCCACGACAGGGCACGCATAAGCGCCGCGCTCATTGTGGTTTTGCAATTGCTCCAGCCACATGGCGGCCTGGCCTTCAAAACTCATCTCGCCGGGGAATCCGAGCAAACCGGCCACAGCGTCAAACAATCGACCGCAACTGCTGGTTTTTGGGGTATTTACACCTTTTTGCAAAAGCTGGCTGATCAGTTCCGCAGCCTTCTGCCCGGGTTCGGTTTTGACCCAGTGGCAAAATGACGGCAACAGTTCACTGACTCCGATACTGTGCAGCAATGACTGGGCCATCCGCCAGGGCGCCTGGGCTGCGGCGTCGCCGCCCGGCAAAAGCATGTGCGCGAGGTGTCCCAAGCGACAATAATTGCTGTTGTTTTGTAAGACGCTATCCGGTCGGTTATCGATAAGCAGCAGCTCGCCGCCCCAGACGGTCTGGTCGGGACCGAAGCCGGCTCCGTCCAGGGCCAGGCCGAGCACCTGCCCGTTGATACCGTGCTCGGCGGCCACCCCGAAAATATGCGCGGCGTGGTGCTGCACGGCGTAGTGCGGCAGTCCGCTTTCCATTGCCCATTGCGTGGACAGATAATCCGGGTGCAGGTCATGGATGACCGCTTGCGGCTCGATATCCAGCAACCGGCATAAGTGCTCTTTGGCCTCCAGAAAAAACCATTGATTTTCCTGGCAGGTCAGGTCGCCCACATGCTGGCTGACAAAGGCCTGTTCGCCGCGGGCCAGACAAAACGTGTTTTTCAATTCCGCGCCCACAGCTAGCAGTGGAGTTACAGAACCGGCAGCCCGGGCAATGCGCACGGCCCGAGGCACATATCCCCTGGCCCGGCGCAGCATCTGGATGCGATAATTTCCCGAGTCACTATTGTCGGGGGGGCTTTCCGGCAGCACCCTGAGCACCGAATCGTCGATTCTGGTCAGGATGTCACGATTGTGGAGCAAAAAGAAATCTGCATACCCGGCGAGCTTTTGCAGGGCTTCCCGGTTACCTGTGCAGACGGGTTCAAGCGGCGGGTTGCCGGAAGTCATCACCAGCACGGCAGGCGCCGGGACAACTGCTCGAAAAGCCGCCAAAAGCAGGTGGTGCAAGGGGGTATACGGCAGCATGATCCCCAGCTCATCGCAATCCGGAGCCAGGTCTTTGGGCAGGATGTATTGGCTTTTTTTGGCGCAAAGCACAATGGGCGCTTCC
>CAZNBK010000041.1:6706-12561 GCA_964571105.1 uncultured Desulfovibrionaceae bacterium | reverse complement strand
CAATTTACCGACCTGATACACGCCCGTGGAAATGATAAACGCAAAGACCGTGTTGAAGACCACACTGAACACTGCCCAGCCCCAGGAGGCAGTTTCCTGGCGGATCATAATCACCACCATGAAACACGGCGCATAAAGCAACACAAAAACAAGCAGGGCAGCGGCCACAGCCGGGTTCCAATCCGGATCCGCAGCCAGACGGGCGGACAGATTGGCCGCATCTTCGTCTTCATCGTCCACGGAAGCCAGCGAATAGGCCGTGCCCAGAGTGGAGACAATGACTTCTTTGGCCGCCACGCCGCCGATAAGCGCGATATTGGTGCGCCAGTTAAAACCGGACAGCTCGGAAATCGGAGTCAGGGCAATGCCCATACGTCCGGCTGCGGAATGGCGCAGAGCCGCCTCTGCTTCCAGCCCGTCAATGGCCATCAGCTCGGTGGCCATATCTTCTTCGGCCAAATTTTCCGTCTCTGCCTTTTCTTCTACCTGGGCCCGCATGGTTTCAAAACCTTCGACCTGTTCCTCGGGCAATTCCGGGAAGGTCAACGCCGCCCAAAGCAGAATGGACACCGCCAGCACCACCGTGCCGGCCTTCTTGATATAAGCCCAGGTGCGCTCCCAAGTATGAATCAGGACCCCTTTGACCGTGGGCGCCCGGTACGGCGGCAGTTCCATGACAAACGGCGTGGCTTCGCCTTTGGCCAGAGTGCTGCGCAGCAAGCGGGCAATGAGCAGGGCCGTCACCCAGCCCAGCACGGTCATGAGCAGCATGATCTGTGCCTCATGGTCGGTAAAGAAGGTGCCCACCAGCAGTAAAAACACCGGCAGCTTGGCGCCGCAAGCCATAAACGGCGCAACCAGAATGGTCGCCAACCGTTCCTTGGGGCTGCGCAGGGTCCGCGCGGCCATAACCCCGGGCACGCCGCACCCTCCGGCAATGCCTCCGGAAACAATCAAAGGCATGACCGAACAGCCGTGCAGGCCGAACACCCGCATGACCCGGTCCAGCATATAGGCAACGCGCGCCATGTAGCCGGAGTCATCCAGAATGGAAATGAGCAGAAAAATGACCATGATTAACGGCACAAAGCCCATAAGACCGCCCACGCCGTCGATGATTCCCGAAACTATCAGCGATTTAAGCAAGCCATCGTCCATGGCCTCAGATACGGCCTCATTGGCCCAGGCAAAGAAATCCTCCACCCAGCCCATGGGAATTTCACCGATGACAAAGGTGCACTGATAAATGAGCCAAAGCACCCCGATCATAAACAACGGGCCCAAAAATCTATGGGTCAGCAGTTGGTCGGCCTTGTCGGAGAGCTCTACCCGCGCCGCAGTGTCTTCAGGGCGGAAGATCACATTCTGTTTTAAGATGGAGTGAATATAGCCGTAGCGGTAATCCGCGATGATCGCCTCAGGATAAGTGCCCAGGGTCACATCCAGGTGTTTGGCCGTCTCGGCGGTCATCTCCACCAGCTCATGGTGGACATCATGATTGGCGTTGCGGCCCTGTTCATGGATTTCTTCGTCGCTTTCCAAATATTTCAAGGCAACCCAGCGGGCCGGGTAGCGCTCGGTCAGAAAAGCCGTTTCAGTAATTTTTGCCTCCATGTCTTTGAGCGCGGCGTCCAGGTCCGGGCCGTAGGAAATAAGCAGAGGCTGCCAGGGCTGGCCCTTGCGGGCCGTAGCCAGCACTTCGGCTTCGTGCAGCATGCGGTCCAGGCCGTTGCCGGTGCGGGCCACGGTCTTGACCACCGGAACCCCCATAAGCTGGGCCAGTTTTTCCACATTGATTTTAATGCCCTTCTTGGCCACCTCATCCATCATGTTCAGGGCCAGCACCACCGGCAAGCCCATTTCCATAAGCTGAACCGCAAGATAAAGGTTGCGCTCCAGGGCGTTGGCATCAACAATATCGACAACCACATCCGGGCGGTCATCGGCCAGTACGCGGCGGGCCACCAGCTCTTCCAAAGAATAAGCCGACAGTGAATACGTGCCCGGCAAGTCCACAACTTTAGCATCGCCGTCAGCAACCTTGACAAAGCCTTCTTTCTTTTCAACGGTTATGCCGGGGTAATTGGCCACGTGCTGGCGTGCCCCGGTAAGAGCGTTAAAGACCGTGGTTTTCCCGGCATTGGGGTTCCCGGCCAGGGCCATGCAGAACTTCTCCCTACTCATCGTCTCTCCTTATGTGATTAAGCGGCGTCTGAAAATAACACTGCCGCTTCAGGTAAATTGTCCCAATGATTTGCATTGCCCCTGGAGCATTTTGTCTGCTGTCTTAATGCTAAAATGCTCCGGCATTGCCAAACCTGACTTTGCAACGTCCGCGAGATCGGCGCAGGCGGTTTTGCCCGCCGTAATGGCTTCTAAACCAGTCTAACTCTAATAAAATCCGCCTCGTTATTGCGAAGCATCAAGGTAAAATCTTTAAGGCGCAGCGCCACCGGATCTTTAAGCGGCGCCCGGCCCATAACCTCCACCTCAGCCCCGTTAACCAGGCCCATGTCGCGAATGCGCCGCCCCAATTCCCCCTGGGCCTGCACTTCTACAATGACCGCCTTGCGGCCCACTTCCAGATGGCGCAGGCCGATCTCTTTGTTGTTGATATTCTCTTGCATCTATTCCTTTACTCCCTTGCCCTCAAACCCGGCTGCGGCCAACTATCGGTCAGCCCCATCCACTTGAATTTGAGAAGCGTTATCAATCGTAGGTTAAAAAATTTTACCGGTTGTCCTTGGCGGAATCCTCAGCCAGACTCCCCTTTGCAGCGCCTTCATTACCCGCAGAGCAGCCCCGCCCGGAGGAACAACCGCAGCACGGACTTTCCTTGCGCAGCGTAAGAGGCTTTGCTTTGGAATTTTCATCGGAACCGGACCCTGAAAGCTTGACCGGTCCGCAACCGTCACAACCGCAGCCGCAGCCCGAAGCGCCTTCAACAACGCCAAACCGGCGCAACAGGCATAAAACAATATACCCCGCCGCCAAAACCACAATGGCGGCAACAATAAACGTCTGCATTTAACCCTCCTGGGGCGTATCTTTCGCCCAGTTCAAACAATAGACGCCGGATCGCAGCCGGAGCGACATCGGCGTCTGTACAAATACCAATTCCTGCCCGGCGCCGGACAGCAAGTTGGCTAAAAAAAGAGCAACCACGCCGCTCTAGGCTGGTTGCTGCTCGGCAGGCACACAGGTAATCGTGCAGGCCAGGGCGCAATCAAGCACCAAGGAGCAGCCGCGCACCATAAGGCGCACAAGGCCGCGCCCGCTGTCCATCACCTGAATCAGGGTGCCGGGCGTAAGCCCCAGAGCGCACAAGCGGCACTTTTCCTTTGGACCGCTGCACAAGCTCTTAATACGCAACATACAGCCCACAGGCGCACAGCTCAGCTTCAGTTCTGAACCGCAGGCGTGGCTGGCCTGAAAAACTTCCCCGCAAGGCAAATCAAGAACTTCCCGCATTTAACATTCCCCGCACGACCGGCAAACAGCCGACTCGACCGCGCCTTAAGTTGATGGCCCATTCTAGTCCAGTGAAAATGATTGTCAAGACCAAACATGCAATATTTCCGCCTTGCCTTGAATTTTATTTTACCCTACCTTCATGCATGCATGAAATGTCCCTGGCTGCCAGCCTGATCAAGATTATCAACGACGAGTTGCATAAAGCCGGCAAAGAACGCCTCCTGCGCGTAACCCTGCGCTACGGCAGTTTGAGCAATGTCCTGCCGGAAGCCCTGTCAACCGCGTTTGAATTGCTGATTGCGGGCACGCCCCTTGAGGGGGCGGACATTGTTCTGCTGGAAGATCCCACGGAACTGGCTTGTCAGGCCTGCAAACAGCCGTTCACACCCAAAAACCGCCGCGACTTCTTTGCTCCTTGCCCCTTCTGCGGCCATGAGCTGGGGCATGCGGTCATCCGCGGCAAAGGGCTTTACATCGAGAGCATGGAGGTGGAGTAAATGGAAATAAGCGTTAACCGCTCGGTTATGGAGTCGAGCGAGTCCGTTGCCCAAGACCTGGCGAACCTGTTCGCTGAAAAGCATATGCTGGTTCTCAACCTGATATCTTCCCCGGGCGCGGGAAAAACCTCCCTGCTGGAGCGCACGCTCACTGATTTGGGCGGTGAATTTCGCATGGCTGTTATCGAAGGCGACCTGAAAACAGACAATGACGCCCGGCGAGTGGCCGCCACCGGCGCAATCGCCTTTCAAATTGAAACCAACGGGGGCTGTCACCTGGACAGCCTGATGATCCGCGACGCCTTGCAGCATCTCCCCCTGGACAGGCTGGACATCCTTTTCATTGAAAACGTAGGCAACCTGGTCTGCCCGGTGGAATTTCCCTGCGGGGAAGACCATAAAATCGCCCTGCTCAGCGTGCCGGAAGGCGACGACAAACCGGAAAAGTACCCCCTGCTCTTTAACCTGGCCTCGGTGATGCTCCTGAATAAAACCGACCTGCTTCCTTATGTGGATTTTGATGTCGATAAAGCAATGCGTCTGGCCAAGGCCTTGAATCCGGAACTGGAGATCTTCCAAATTTCCTGCCGGGCCAATAGCGGCCTGGATGGATGGTATGCCTGGCTGCGCGCGGCGCGGGCTTTAAAAAAATAATCGGGCACGGCCATGAGCAAAAAAGAAACCCCCTTGGACAATCCGTTTAAAAACCTGGATAAATCGCAATACCGCGATGCCCGTGATCCGCAGCGGCGAGCGCAGGAAAGAATCAGGAAAGCCGCCAAGACCCCGGCCAGCTCAGTGGCGGACAATGACGAAGACCTGTTTGCCGCGCTGATGTCCTGGCAGGGCGTTGCCAAGCTTGAACGGAATAAAAAAGCCGCCAAATCCGCCACTACGGCTGACAAAACCACCTCTGAGCCGTCCGGTGAAACAACACCCGCCCCCATCCCGGAACCGGAACCTGAACCGCGAGAGCTTGTCGGCACTAAATTAGAGGGTTCCATTGCGCATGCGCAGTCGCGCAAAGAAGAGCCGGAACAAACCCAGCTCAGCTTAGGCGAGCACAGCGCTTTTGCGCTTCTGAAAACACAGATCAGGGACTTGCCCCAGCAGCATGAAAAGCCGGTGCAAATGAAACCCGCACCCGCCGAGCAGACTACAGCGGCTAAAAAATCGGCCCCTGCTCAGCCCGGACAAAATACCCCGGACCTGCCACCTCGCCCCGGGCACACGCCCTTGCCCGAAAGCTGGCAAGATGAAGCCGAATATGCCGAAACCGACGAGGGCATATTCACACAAGCCATGGCCGGAGTGCAGAACCTTAACGGCAGCGGTCGAGCGGTGCCTTTGCTGCCGCCCGCGCCGAAACCGGCGCTCAAGCCCAAACCCGTTCATCCGCTCCAGGATTTTCTGGACGGAAAGATTGAATTTTCCCTGGAATACACCGAAGAATATCTGGAAGGGCATGTCAAAGGCCTGGACAGCCAGGTTATCAATAAAATGAAGGCCGGGGCCTACAGCTTTGAAGCCCATATGGACTTGCACGGCCTGAACGCGGCCCAGGCCTGGGAAGCCCTGGTGGGATTTTTTCGCTCCAGCTATCACAAAGGACATCGCTGCGTGCTGGTGGTGCCCGGTCGGGGGCTCAACTCGCCTGGCGGCACGGGGATACTGCGCGAACGCCTGCAAACCTGGTTTACCAAAGAGCCGTTCAAGTATGTGATCCTGGCCTTTTCCACAGCTCTGCCCAAGCACGGCGGGGCGGGCGCGCTTTATGTGCTGCTGCGCAAACAGAAAAAAAGCCGCGGCAAAATCGCCTGGGACATCATTCCGCCGGATGCGGATCTTTTGGATTAGCGCAGGCGGGGTTTACCCCCTCGCAAC
>CAZNBK010000041.1:0-6684 GCA_964571105.1 uncultured Desulfovibrionaceae bacterium | reverse complement strand
TAGATGCGAAAATGCCCTATCGGGCCAGCCCCTCAACTTACCTTTGCTTGAACGCGTTGTTCGGACGGGCACAGCTCGGGGGCGGCAGCTTCAAAATGCTGCTGCCAAACCTGCTCCAGCTTTGCCCGCCACTCCTCCACTCCCGGTTGTTTGGCGGCTTTGGCGCTGTTCAGCAATGCTTTCAGGCAAAAACTGGTTTTACGGGCCTCTTCCATTTGCCCCAGAGCAAGGCGGCTTTCTAAAACAGCCCAATAAGACTCGGGAATTTCATTAAAGTACAAAGCTTTATATGCATAGCGCAAGGCGCGCTGGAGCTGACCTGCACAGCGGGCGATCATGGAGCGCATCACCCAAAATTCGGCATAATGCTTGCTGGCCTCCGCAGTGGCGCAAAGCGTACGCTCCGCCTGGCTGAATTTTTTCTGAGCCAGTAAATTCATGACCGGGTCCACAATGGAATGAAAATCAACCAGGCAGCCCTGGGCAGCAGGCAACAATTGCGGCTTAGCCATCACTTGCCTGGTCGCCTGGACGAAGCGTTGAATCGAATCATCCGTATATACAGCCGCTTGAGCCTGATTGTAAAACGGCGCATAACCGTACCCGGCTTTTGCATCCGCTCTATCCGCGCGGCCACGGGCCAGTTTGGCTTCATATTCTTCCTGAGAACGATAAAAATAATGATTCAGCTGCACCTTGTCCAAATGCCGGATAACTCTGTTGGCGCCGCTCGGTATGGGGTTGTGATCTTCCCCCACCACTGCGCGCCCAAGTTCGGGAACCGCCCGGTGCGGGTCGCCCATCTTCACAATCTGCGCCGGGTTTACAATGCATTTTATGGTATTGTTCTGGAAGGTATGCTCCTCGGGCAGCGCCTCGCGGTAGTTTTCAATGACCAGCCCCTCCGGCCTGCGCAAATAACCGTTGGAGCCAAAAATAACCCAGGGAATTGCCAGACCTGCATAATCCTCATACTCAGCCAACAGGGAGCAAATATCATCATCGTGCTTGGGGCAAATAAATTCGTCCACATCAATGAAAGCCAACCAGCGGCAATCGGGCCCGAATTCCTTGAGGCAGTGATTGTAGGCAGGCATTTGCTGCTCCACCCCCGGCCAGCGTACAAAGGTGAACCGGGCGGCTTCAAACCCTTCCAGGCTGCGGGCCGGGTGGCGGCGGCTGCCGTTGTCATAAATATAAAAATGCTCCACGCCAAGCCCGGCGTGGTAGGCCGCCCATTCCCGCAAATATAGGTCTTCATCTTTGACAATGGCGCAAACGGCAAGATAATTCATGTCTTCTTCCTTCCTGAAGTAAGTCAAAAATCAGATACCGGAAAGCCTTTTGCAAAAAGCGGTCCGCAACCAAGCCGTAACTTTTTTAGGAACTTCACTTGCTGGACCGGCTGTTTTTTTGCTTTACTTTACCGGGTTGTTGAATATTAATGGAAAATAGGTAGTATCTAAAGCAGGAGTATGCATGGGAAAAGATCGCGGACAATGGGGATCCCGGCTGGGGTTTGTGTTGGCGGCGGCCGGTTCGGCCATCGGCCTGGGAGCTATATGGAAGTTCCCATACATGGCCGGGGCCGGAGGCGGCGGCGCTTTTCTGGTCATGTATCTGGCCGCGGTTTTGGGTATCGGCCTGGCCATGATGCTGGCAGAACTCACCCTGGGCCGGGGCACTCACTCCGACGCCGTGGGCGCATTCCGCAAGCTGGGCGGCAAAGGCTGGAGCTTTTTCGGCTACTTCAGTCTTTTGGCCGCATTTATCATTCTTTCCTTTTATTGCGTGGTGGGCGGCTGGACAGTGGGCTACCTGCTCAAGGCGCTCTCCGGCACTCTGCTCACGCCTTCCGACGCAGCCGGATTTGAACATCAATTTACCGGTTTCATCGGCAATCCGCTCAACAGCCTGCTCTTTTTTGTTGTCTTCATCGGCCTGACCGTAAGCATCATTTTGGGCGGCGTGCGCAAGGGCATTGAACGCATCAGCAAAATACTCATGCCGCTGTTGTTCTTCCTCATGCTGGCCATGCTGCTGCGCTCGGTCACTTTGGACGGCGCCCTGGAAGGCATCAAGTTTTTCGTGATTCCGGACATTGCCAAAATAACGCCCCGGGTGGCCGTTGACGCCCTGGGAGTGGCCTGTTTCTCACTGTCCCTGGGGTTTGCGGGCATGCTCACTTACGGTTCGTATATGCATCCGGACGAGAATATGCTGCGGGCCTCGCTTTGGGTAATCACGCTGCAAACCATCTGCGTGCTCATGTCCGGTCTGACCGTTCTGCCTGCGGTGTTTGCCTTTGGCATGGAGCCCGGCGCCGGGCCGGGGCTTACTTATATCACGCTCCCGGCGGTGTTCAAGGCCATGCCCGGCGGCTGGCTGTTTGCCGTTATCTTTTTCCTGCTCCTGCTCCTGGCCGCCCTGACCTCGTCGGTGTCCATCATTGAGCCCATTGTGGCCTACTTCATAGACGAGCACCGCATCCTTCGCGTTCCGGCCTGCATCGGTGTGGCCCTGGCCGCATTCCTGGCCGGCATACCGGCAGCCTGGTCATTCGGCGGGGCCAATCTGGGCAGCCTGTTCGGCATGACCCCGTTCGATCTCATGGATTATGTCACCCTTAACTTCATGATGCCGGTTAACGTGCTGGCCACCTGCCTGCTCATGGGCTGGGCGGTCAATCCCACATTTGTGCACGAGCTTTTCCTGCATCGCAGTCCCGGCGCTTCCCCAAACGCTCTGCCCGCCTGGGTGCGTTACATTAACTTCAGCTGCCGGTTTATTGCGCCCATAGGCATCACGGCCATTCTCCTGGGTAGTTTCTTTTTATAAACCCTTTTTGCCTGATTCAAACGATAAACCCGCATTTTCAGCTCTGAAAATGCGGGTTTATTCAATTTATGTAGCTTTCCGGAATATTTTATCCAGAGCTAAAACGCTCTACAGG
This sequence comes from uncultured Desulfovibrionaceae bacterium, assembly GCA_964571105.1. Taxonomy (GTDB): domain Bacteria; phylum Desulfobacterota; class Desulfovibrionia; order Desulfovibrionales; family Desulfovibrionaceae; genus JAVBRZ01. The sequence goes on along the minus strand of CAZNBK010000041.1, from coordinate 3,731 downwards.
CCCATATTCTCCTGTTCGGCTATCCAGGTCAGGGCCTGTTGCAGATTAAGACTGCCTTCATAAATGGCCCGTCCGGTAATGGCGCCTTCCAGGTTTGCCTTGCCCTTCAAGGCTTGCAGCGCCTTGATATCATCCATATCATTGACGCCGCCGGCGGCAACCACCGGGATGGGGCTGGCCTTGGCCACCAGCTCAATCATGGGCAAATTGACTCCGCCTTGCATGCCGTCACGGGAAATATCGGTATAAATGACAAAAGCCGCACCTTGTCCGGCCACTTTGGGCAAAATCTGGTCAATGGTCATTTCCGAGTCCTGCACCCAGCCCCGGCTTTTCAAACGGCCATTGTCCGCATCCAGTGAAACGCCGATTTTGCCAGGGAAGCGGTCGCACAGCTCAGAAAACATTTGCGGATCTTCCAGCGCGGCTGTGCCGATAATCAGGCGGTCAATGCCCAGATCAACATATTCCTGTGCCGTGGGCAGCGAACGGATGCCCCCGCCCAACTGAATGGGAATGGGCACAGCTTTGGCGATTTCCGCAATGATTTCCCGGTTGACCGGGTTGCCGGAAAAAGCGCCGTCCAGGTCCACAATGTGCAGCCACTGCGCGCCTTCAGACAACCAACGCCGGGCCATGGCCACCGGATCGGCGCTGAAGATGGTTTCCTTGTCCGCCTTGCCCTGGGTCAGGCGCACACAATAACCGCCCTTGATGTCGATTGCCGGAAACAGAATCATAAGCCGAGCTCCTTAATGCCTCTGAGCATGCCTTCCTCGGCCAGCTCACGGGCTGTAATCCACTTGCCGCTACGATCCATGAATTTGCCGAGGTTGAGCAAATTGTCGGACAGGCTCTCCTGAGTTTCTTCAAAATGGGCACGGCTGATAAGCCGATTCTGGTTGATATTGACAAGATACATATCCAGAGTGACCGAAGCGGGCTTGACAGCTCCCATTTCCGTGCCTTCCCGGTCCTGCCAGAAAATCACCTGCGGCACCAGCAGCACGTCAACATCCAGGCACTGCCCCACTGCCAGCCAGTAATCCAGCGCACTGGTTTTTTCGTTGCGCGCGGTCACCAGGTTTTGGCAGTCGTAAGCATAGCTGATGGGTTTAAAGCTGTGCTCGGAGCTGGTGAGCAAGGTATCCTGCAAAGCCATGTCCAGTTCGAGCAGGACATTGTCGCTGAGCAGATTCTGCTCGGAATATCCCACCCCGGCCAGCAGTTCATTGACTGTGCGCGGCTGGGTGAAACCGGCCACGCCCAGGTTAAGATTGGGCAATGTATCACTGATCGGCGGGCGGGGACGGCGGCTGCAACCAGCCAAGAGAGCCGCAATCAAAAGAGCCAGCAAGGCCACGAGAACAAGTCGGTTTAACTTAAGCATCAGTCCAGACTCCCTTTGGTGCTGAGAACATGATCCCTGGTAAGTGTCACCGCCTGGCGCAAGGCAAGGCCCAGCCCCTTGCACGCGGACTCCAGGAGATGATGTCCATTCAACCCGTATTCATACGTAATGTGCAGATTCATTCGCGCACCGGAGGCCAGAGATTTGAACATCTCCCGCCACACATCGCTTTCATCTCCGCCGAGTACCGGCGGCAGTAATTCCGCACCGCGGTAAACCAGCCAGGGGCGACCGGATAAATCCAGCCGGACCGAAGCCAGAGCCTCATCCATGGGCACCTGGGCCCAGCCTACCCGGGCAATGCCTTTGCGCTCGCCCAACGCTTGCAGCAAAGCCTGCCCCAGAACCATGGCCGTGTCTTCCAGGCTGTGGTGGGCGTCGATGTGCAAATCGCCCTTGCAGGTAAGAGTTAAATCAAAACCGGCCCAAAACGCTGCAAGCGTGAGCATATGATCGGCCAGGCCAAACCCGGTTTGCACCATAACTTTGCCCGCGCCGTCCAGGTTCAGGTCAAGGCTGATATCGGTTTCCGAGGTGGTCCGGGTGATTTGGGCAATGCGGGGGGCCATGTGCGCTCCTTGTTAGCGAAAATTTACTTAACCGCGCTCCTCGGCCAAGCGCTCTTCATAACCAAACGGATAATTTGATTATGAGAAATATCTCAGGCAGTGCGGTCGCGATCTGATTTTTTGCTTTTCCGACCGGGAAAACAGGCCTTTTATGCAAGAAGCACGCGCCTACGGCGCATAACCGGGATAAAAGGCAAAATCAGATGCCCTCGACAGCAAAAAGACGCTCGTAATAACGCTGTTTTGCGGTCAGATTGCTAACTTCTTACATAACCTAAATATGGGCTGATGAAAATACGTTCAGGGAAAATATGTTAAAATGGCGTCATGCGGTTGAATATGCGCTGAAAGCGCCGGAGATGAATAAAAAATAATCTCATCTACCCCGCTTATCTGCTTTCAGAATTATTGTCCGGACAGATTGTTGAAATATTGAAATGCCCCAGCCGGGCAGCGATAAATGAAAGCTGCTCAGAGACTTTTTTCAATTTTTTCTTCGGGAGCAAACCCCACCGGAAACCAGGTCACGAAGTGGCAGCTTGCGCATTCATAAGCGACCAAATCATTGCCCTGTGGTCTTTTGAGAAAATGCTTGTTGACGCAATTAACGCATTTAACTTCTTCGCCATTGGTTTTGTAATAGTATTCCGCCATGGGAGCCTCCAGAATATAAGCAACTAGAGCAGTTTAACTTTGAAATGTTACAAAACTCGAATGCTGAACGTTGTCTTTAAAGCCAAAAGGCAAAAAGACATTTTCCTTATAGATGCGCAAAATCCAAGGCGATTTTGCGAAAGGCACGCGCTGCTTAAACGCGCGCGGGTGCAGCTTCGCTGCACCAGAGCATTTTATCGATATATAATTTCAAGGTTAAAATGCTCTCGGGACTGTGATATATATATCGTCAAAAATATATAAAAACTTAAATAATCCTGCCGGGCGCACCGGCAATACTAATAAATCGCCAAATGTGCGTTCCCAAGCAAACTTGCCGCCTTGGCAGTGCGCCATAAGCGCGCAGCGCTTTGGTTTAAGCCTGATTTAACGTTGGGATAAAAGAAAAGGACAAAACCTGCGAAAAGGGAGCCGCAAAGGTTATACCCCCTTGCGGCTCCCCTGCCTGATATATTTAGGCCAGTACGGTCTGATATTTTAGGCGACCACGGTCTGCGCGCAGCCGATGGTTGGTTTACGCTTTTCCGGCTTGATGCTGAGCAGCACCGCAGCCACCACCAGCACAGCCCCCACCCAGCCCAGGGTTGAAAACTGCTCGCCCCACCACAAGTAAGCGAAGAAAGCAGCCACAAAGGGCTCCAGCGGGGCCATGATCGCCACCTTGGTGGCTTCCAGCCGTTTGAGCGCCTCGCAAAACACCCGGTAAGCCACCCAGCTGGAAAAGAAGCCGAGGATTACCAAGGTCATCCAAACGGTGTTGCTTTTGGGCACAAACTCTACAAAGGGCAGCAGGCACAGAGCGCCCACCGGCAGGATATGCGCGTACAAAGTTACCGGCGAGACATTTTGCAGATATTTTTTGCCGAAAGGATAATGCAGGGAATACAGCACCCCGGACAACAGGCCGCAGGAGATGCCGATGAACGACGGCGCGCCGCCCAGGCCGCCGCCGGAGACGCTAACCAGCGCAGCACCGGCAATGGCCATCAGAATGCTGACTATTTTGATCCAGGTCATGGATTCCTTAAAAAACAGGAAGGACCAGATGGCCACCCAGACCGGGGCTGTATTGTTGA
>CAZNBK010000040.1:9591-13240 GCA_964571105.1 uncultured Desulfovibrionaceae bacterium | reverse complement strand
AGGGCGCATTCGCACCCGGCCAGGCCGCCGCCGATGACGGCCACGGGCGAACCGGAATAAATCGTATGCTTGTCTGTGCTGCTCACGAGTTGTGCTTTTGGGGTTAAGGTTGTATTGCTGAACGAGCGCTACCTTACAGCCCAAGCATTTAGGCGGCAAGTAAAAGATTATTCGCTTTTGTTTGGAAGTGAAGTTAACGGAAGCGGAGATACGAAAGCGGAGATAATAGATAAGAGGCAATTTGCGCTAAGCTGATGAGGCCGAAGCCCTTTGCTTACAAACCGGTCTGGACTCCCTAATTCAGGGTCCAGGGGCTTGGCCCCTGGCGCGGTGCAGGGCGCGCAGCCCTGCTGGAGATAAATGAATGAGCCAAAAAATCGGTAAATTTCAAAAAAGCCTGCAACCGGCGCTGCTGCCGCTGGGCAAGGCTTATGCCTGGCTCATGCGCAAACGGGCCGCCGGGTATGCCGGTGAAACACCCCTGACCGGACGCCTTGAGGTTTATCGGCCAGAGGTGCCGGTGATCAGTGTGGGCAATATTTCCTGGGGGGGAACGGGCAAAACCCCGCTAACCCTGTGGCTGGGGCATTGGTTTAAGGCGCGCAAAGACAAGGCGGTGGTGCTCAGCCGGGGCTACGGCGGCCATCCGGCCCGCCTGCCCCTGGCCGTGAACCCGCACAGCCTGCCCGGCGAATCCGGTGACGAGCCGCTGCTCATGGCCCGCTCCGGCCTTAGCGTGGTGGTGGATCCCAAGCGCAGCCGCGCGGCGGCCTGGGCCGAAGAGCATCTGGAGCCGGACGTGCTGATCATGGACGATGGATTCCAGCATCTGGCGCTGGCCCGCGATCTTGACCTTGTGGTGCTTACCCCGGAAGATCTGACCACGGGCTGGGGTAAAGTCATTCCGGCTGGAACCTGGCGGGAAGGGCCGTCCGCGCTTAAGCGGGCCTCGGCCTTTTTGCTCAATGCCGAGCCGGATGTGTTTGATGCTTTGCAGCGGGAAATTGCCCTGAGCTTGCTGCCGTTGGAAAAACCCGTGTTTGCTTTTCATATGCAGGCCAAAGGGTTGCGCCTTAGCGGCGCTTATGTGGCGTTGCCGGAAATTGAAGGCCAACCGCCATTTTTGCCCCTTGTGGACCGGCAAACCGGTCTGGCCGAACATCTGGGTAACACCCCCTATGTGTTGGCAACCGGAGTGGGCAGCCCGGAGCGGGTGGCGGCCACGGCGGAAGATCTGCTCGGCTACGCGCCCAGGGAGCAGGTGATTTTTAAGGACCATCACAGTTACACAAAGGCGGATGCGGCGCGTCTGGCCAAGCTGCGCGCCCAGGGCCTGGAGATTGTCTGTACCGGCAAGGATATTGTCAAACTGGGCGAATTGGCCGATTTCCCGTTGTGGGTGCTGGAGGCCGCGCCTGTGTTCGAGCAGTCTGTGGATGGGTTGGTTTGGGAGCACTGGTTGAACGATATTTGGGCGGAGATGCGCCAAAGGGCAGATAATGGCTTTTAGGCGCGGGCAGGGCCGGGGGCGCGGACCTGACCGCAGCCGGAGCAGAAATCAGGGTTCCGCCGTCAGGCGTGATGTCCGGGAACGGAATGCGCGCGGGCACAGAAAAGAAGCTACGCCATCCTCGGCAAGGCGGCATGGCGAACAGTCTGATGGCGCCAGGCGCGCCACTTATGTGCTCGGGCGGTTTACCGTGCAGCGCTCCGGCGTGGGCTTTGTGATTCCTGCTTCGGGGCAGGGCGGCGATATTTTTGTGCACCCGTCCAATTTCGGCGAGGCCTGGCACGGCGACCAAGTGAAGGTGGCCCTTCTGCCCCGGCGCGGACGCAGCCGGGAAGGCGCGGTGGTAGAAGTTGTTTCGCGCGGTCGGGCCACCATCGTGGCCGAAGTTATGCGCTCTTACGGGAAAAAGGGCTGGCTGTGCCGCCCGGTGGACGAGCGCATGCACATCGCCCTGCTGGCCGCCGTGCCGGAAAGCACCTCGGATATGGCGAAAAACCAACCCCGCAGGGGCGACATGGTTCTGCTCAAGCCGGGAGAGCCTTTGGAGCGGGGGTTGTGGGAAGCAGATATTCTTGCCAATTACGGCTCGGGCGATGATCTGACCACCCAGGAGCGCATCGTCAAGGCCGGGCACGGCATTCCCATGGAATTTCCCGCTACGGTGCTGGAGGCGGCCCTTGCTGTTCAAGAACACGGGCAGAGCGAGCTGGCCGGTTTGGCGGAATTGCTGGGCAGCGGAGAGCGCCGCGACCTTCGCCACATTGCTTTTGTGACCATTGACGGGGAAAATGCCCGCGACTTTGATGACGCAATTTATGTGCAGGAACGCGGCAGCGGCTATAGCCTGTGGGTGGCCATTGCCGACGTGTCCCATTATGTGAAGCCGCTTAGCCCGCTGGACCGGGAAGCATTTAATCGGGGCAATTCCTATTATTTCCCGCAATCGGTGGAACCCATGCTGCCCGAGGCGCTTTCCAACGATTTATGCAGCCTGCGCCCGGATGCGCCGCGCCTGGCCGTGGCCGCTCGTATGGATTTTAACGCCGAAGGCAGGCCGGAATCCCACGGTGAATTTTACGCCGCAGTTATCCAGAGCCATGCCCGGCTCACCTACACGCAGGTTTTTCAGGAAGTAATTGAGCGGGAGCAGCGAGATCAGGGCAAGCTTTCGGATAACCTCGCCCCGCACTGGGAGATGCTTAAGACTGCCGAGAAATTGGCCAGGCTGATGCATGCCCGGCGCCAGGAAGCCGGTGGGTTGGATTTTGAGCTGCCCGAACCGGAGATCCGGGTGAACGCGGCTGGCGAGACCGCGCTGCTGGCCCGCGAGGAACACAATTTTTCCCATCAGCTCATCGAAATGTTTATGGTCGCGGCCAATGAAGCCACGGCCCTGTTTTTGACCAGGCGGCATCAGCCCCTGCCCTATCGCATACATCCGTCGCCGGACCCGGACAAGCTCTGGGGGTTGTTTGAAATGCTCAAGCGCACCGGCCTTACGGAATTGCCGAAACAGCCGGGCCCAGGCTCCCTGCCCGGCATCCTGGCTGCCGCAGCGGGAACGGACGCGGAATTTGTGGTCTCGCGTCTGGTGTTGCGCTCCATGATGCAGGCCAAGTACAGCCTGGACAATGAAGGTCATTTCGGCCTGGCCTCGGACTGCTACTGCCATTTTACCTCGCCCATTCGCCGCTACGCCGACTTGCTCACGCACCGCGCGCTCAAGCATGCCTTGGGGCTTTCCGGTTACGGACCACTGCCGGACAAGCCGAGGCTTGCGGAAATGCTGGATGCGGTCAACAGCAACGAGCAGACCGCCAAGGCCGCCGAGCGCGAGATTCTCAAGCGCATGACCGTGATTTTGTTGCAAGACCAGGTTGGGCAGATTTTTAACGGAGTTATTTCCGGAGTCACGGACTTCGGGCTTTTCGTGGAGCTGACCGAAACCATGGCAGAGGGCATGATTAAGTTGGAATCGCTGCCTGCAGATTATTATGATTATTTCCCGGAGCGGCAGGAACTGCTGGGCCGGGGCACCCGGCAGCGCTTCCATCTTGGCCGCGCCGTGCGCGTGCGCCTGGTGGAGGCCAATGTCCGCCTGCTGGAGATAAACCTGGAGCTGATTCAGGAACGCAAATC
>CAZNBK010000040.1:1977-9491 GCA_964571105.1 uncultured Desulfovibrionaceae bacterium | reverse complement strand
AGGCCAATGTCCGCCTGCTGGAGATAAACCTGGAGCTGATTCAGGAACGCAAATCACCGCGCAAGCGCTGAGCAGGCATTCCCCAAATTCTTTGCTTAGCCCGAAAAACAATTCGGGTTAAGGAAGGGAAGGGGAACCTTAAGGGCCGGAGGTCCTTATGGTTCCCCTTCCTCAATAAATACAGATCGGGCGGCGCCACGTTTATTCGGCCTTGTCCTTGGACATGTGCCGTCTTACGTTAACGCCTTCCGCCTGATGGGTAACGATGTTATACTCGCAGGTATAGCTCATTCTTTGCTCGGTTCCGGAATTATCCAGAAAATTCAGCTCGGTGCCTGTGAGCTCCACCACTTCATCTTCGCGGTCGTCTTTCCACCAGGCAGTGTGGAAACGATCTTTGATGTCGCCGTTGTCGGTCCAGGCAAAGCCGAATTCGGCGCGCTGTTCTATGAGTTCGCTGCACTGGGCCAGAGCGGTCGCGTAGTCTGCTTCCGGCAGGCGGTAGGGCGACATTTTTATATACAAAATCGTAATAATCCCGCAGATTATCGCCAGACCGGCCATGAATTCGAAAAATTTTTTGTGCCATCTGCCGATTTTAGTCCGGGCATAAGCATCGGCGGCATTGTTGAGGGTGTCCAGGGTGTTGCCGATGCCGTCCAGGGTTTTGTCCAGCGAAGCCCCGCCCGAAGCCTTGCCCTTTTTGCCGGCGTTGGCGGGTTGGCCGCAGCCGGGGCAGGATGCGGCCTGTTTGGATATTTGCCGTTTGCAGATCGGGCATTTGTGCATTTTGGAATTTCCGAACATTTTTTCACCGTGCAATTTTAAATTGGTTTGTATGGGAACAATTTCAAAAAATAAATTTTTACCACTTCAGGTTGGCAAAGGGAAGTATTCTTCGCTGAATTTTGTCTGCATTGAAAAAAGCGTCGAATTTACGCAGGAGCATGCCTTCAATGGCTGCGGGGTCATGCTCCGGGGGCAGGGGCAGCACGGCAAAGCTGCAAGCGTTTATATTGCCAAGTTGCCAGATAAACCTGCCGCCCCAATGGGTGTTGATCGCTTTGCGCCCGTCTGCCGAATCGATGAACTGCTTAAGACGCGAGCGTATGGTGCTGTTGTTTTTACCCCCGGCCTTGCCGATGTAAATGACCCGGCTGCCGGGCACCCAGTGCTTGTTGCGCAAAAGCTCGACCGAAATCGTGGCGGGCTTGCCTTTGCGGGGGCGGGCAATGCTCTTAGGTAGAAAGTCCGGCGTAAATCCGGCAGGGGTGAAAACCATGTACACGCCGGGTTGATCCGGCAGCTCGCGCACGCCTTCCTGCCTGAGACGCAAGATGGGATGCGCGCTTGCAAATCCGTATAGATTTCCGTTTTCGGCGAAGCGTAAAAAATCAATGGGTTGGTCTGGCATTATATTTTCTAACTTGGGAAGCATTCTCGGGGTTTTGTCTGAATTGAAAAAACTGTCCGGGTTGCGCGGCGTGAAATCAGGCCAGGCGCACTCCGAAGCGCCCGAGGATTTCCGTGAGGCGGTAGTTGAGGTTGGTGGTGGTCTGAGCCAGAAGGTTCAGGAGGATGGCCACGTTGAATTCCACTTTGTAACCGGCCCGCTGCCAGAGGCGTAAAATTTCCCGTTTCAATTCCGGCTCCACGATCATAAATTCCAATTGTTCGTTAAGCTCTTTGGCGGTTTTGGCGGTGAAGAGCATCTGCTCGGTGTTGGACGGGTCCTGCGTCCAGAGGCGGTTGCGTTTTATTTTGCTCAGCCCTTTGCGCACGATCATGTGGATGGCGGCAACAGGGGCGCGGCGCACCCGGCTGGAGGTGATGCTCATTTTGCTGATGCTTTCGCCGCAGCGCTCGCGTAAAATTTGGGCTAGACGATATTCGGCCAGGAAATAAATGGCTTTGTCCAGGCTGTAAATGGAAAAATCTTCGGCTTGGCGGGCGATCAGATCATGGCTTTGCTGGTCCATGTCCGGCAGGCCTTTGATGAAACCGCTGCGCAGGAGGCAGATGCTGATGCCCACGGCACAGGCCAGGGCCAGCACTTGTTCCTGAATGAAATCCACCTCGAACTCCGGCGGCGTATCCGCACCGGCCAGCACAATCTGGTGCAGGGTTTTGGCGCAGGGGTCCAGGCAGGTAATTTGGCTGATGATCTCTATGTCGTGGGCGGACAAGTTCAGGCGTTTATTGGCGACGCTGAGCTCCAGAAAGCTTTTTATGGTTTTGAAGACCTGCTCCAGCGGACTGTCGAGGGCATGGACGGCTTCAACCTCTTCCTGCACCTGGCTTTTGCGGATGCGCGATTGCCCCTCGCGCAAATGATGAACGAGCGCATCCAGCGGATAGGTAAGCACCAGGGCGTTGCCGTCTTTGTTGAGAATAAAGTCCTCATGCTTGGTCATGGCTGCAAAGGCTTTGTCCACGCGCTCGCCGATGAAGTACTCGAAATTTTTCCGCCAGTAGGACTCATCCATCTCATATTCCTGGATGATTTCATCGGAGAAATGCACGGCGCTGTCGCCATAGCGGCGGTAAAGCACTTCAAGAAAGTTATCCTGACAGAGGGCGTAAGTGTATGACGCGCCCTGCACGCACTTGATGAGTATGGATTCGTGATTGATGGTGATGTTCAGCAGGCGTCTGCGCTCGTATTCGTCCAGGTCTTTGGAGCGTGAAAAGGCGGTAAGCGAACTGATGAAAGCCTCCAGCACGCCGCGCAGGTAGGGGTGAAGGGTTTCACATTCCGACGCGCGGATGGTTAGCGCGTGCACAATGGAGCGCTGTTGGGCCGGGATAAGCGGATATTCCAGGATATGATCCTGGTGGGCATCGATGAGCGCGAGCATGAGTTCGCGTTCCAGAATTTCGGAAACCAGCTTGCGCTCTTTCAGCTCCATCACCTGGTCAATGAACATCTGGATGCGTTCTTCCGAGGCAATCCCGATGCTGAGTTCTTTATCGCTGTGTGGATTTTGCCGTTTGTCAGTCACGCTTAAGCCCGTTCTTTTATCTGGGTATTGTAGTGAAGATACAGGATGTACAACGACATCACTGCACTATGCTTATGCATAGCATTGATATCCGGTTTTGCCAAGCCTCGCAAGACATGGCGGCGCAATTGCCCCGGGCGATGTCTTTATAAAGAAAATTCCATCGTCTTCGGTACAATTCATTCTTGTCCGGCTAAAAAAAGTAGTGTCACCGGTTCGTTCTCAAACGGAAAGAAAAGAAAAAGGCAGGCTTCAGGTATACGCAAATAGCCGCTTGGCGGCGAGCGAGGGTATTTAGCGGCGTGGATTTGTTGGCAAACCCACGCCGTATTTTTGGTCTGCGCTAAGCCTTGCGTCCGAGTTCTTCGGAGCGCAGGAAGGAAGCAATAACAGCATCGGCAATATGGCCGCGCACGGCATTGCGTTCCAGGTGCAGTGCCCCGGCCACGGTGGTTCCGGCGGGCGAAGCCACCATGCTGTATAATTCGGACAGGGGTTCGCCGGTTTCCAGGGCCAGCTTGGCCGAACCCAGGGCCACGGAAAGAACCATTTCCACAGCCTTCTCGCGCGGAAAGCCCAGGGCCACGGCGCCTTCCACATAACCCATCCAGAGTTGATACATGAGGCCGGGGCCGCTACCGGCCACGGCGGTAAAGGCCGAGATTTCAGCTTCGGTGTCCAGTTCGTAGACTTTTCCCAGGGCAGTGAGCAGTTGAATAATGCTCAGCCTGGATTTGTCTGTAAGCTTGGAATCATCGAAAACCACGGCAAACAACCCTTCCTGGACCAGCAGCGTGGTGGTGGGCATGGTGCGCACCACCGGGCAGGCATGGCCGATGGCCTCACGAATATCCTCAGCTTTTACTCCTGCGGCGATGGAAACCACCACTTTATATGCTTCGAGGGCCGGGGCGATTTCCTTGGCCAGCTTGGCGACCAACTTGGGCTTGACGCAAAGGAAGATAATGTCCGCATTTTTGGCGGCTTCCAACGGGGAGTGCACGGGCACAAGCCCGGTGTCTCCAGCCAGGCGGCTGACCTTGTCGGCACAGATATCGTAGCCGGAAAGTATGAGCCGGTGATCTGGAATTCCGGCCAGGCCCCTGGCCAGAGCCGTGCCCATGTTGCCACAGCCGAGTACGGCTATGCGGGTGCCAATAAGGCCGTCCGCGTGTTTAGCCGGGGTCATTTTACTTGCTCCAGGGCATTAAAGAAGTAAGAAATTTCATAGGCAGCGGTTTCCGGCGCGTCAGAGCCGTGCACGGAGTTGCACTGCAAATCTTTGGCGTAAGTTTTACGAATGGTGCCTTCGGCGGCATTGGCCGGGTTGGTGGCGCCCATCAGCTCGCGATAGCGGGTAATGGCGTTGTCGCCTTCCAGCACGGAAACCACCACGGGGCCGGAGCACATATAGTCAGTGAGTTCGCCGAAAAAGGGCTTTTCCTTGTGCACAGCATAAAAGCCCTCGGCTTCGGCCTTGGTGAGATGCAGCATCTTTATGGCCACGATGCGCAGACCGGCTTCTTCAATCATTTTGACAATGGCGCCGATGAGGTTGCGCGCAGTGGCGTCGGGCTTGATGATGGACAGAGTACGTTGCATGATTGATCTCCTCAAAAGTTATATATGACATAATAATTATGGTATGCTGTAAGGCACCCGCCTTTTAGCCTCAAACCCCTTCCCGGTCAACCAGGGGCTAAGCCCCTGGACCCTGATCAGGGAATGATACTCTTTGGCCTGTTCGCAGGGAGCGGCCTCGTCACTTCGTTCGACGATTACCTGTTATCGGTCTTTTGTTGTCGATGGTAGGGTGATTATTGAGGGTATTTATTTAAAACACTAAAATTTTCAGGCAAAGTCTGTAGGCCGCTTTTTATGTCCAAAGCAAATTATACCATTCCCTAATTAGGGTGCAGGGGATTATCCCCTGCTAACCATTCCAGCAACTCGCGACCGGTGACGATGGCGATGGCCTGGTTGCGGGTTTTTTGCCAGGTTTTCAGCGCGGCCAGGGTCTGGGCATAGGGGTGCCCGATGGCAACGGCATAGCCGCGTTTTTCGGCCAGACGGGCGGCGGTGTGCAGCTGTTGCAGAATGGCTTTTTCCGACTGGACGTTGTCCAGAAAAATATCGCGGCGCAGGCTTGGAAACCCGGCTTGCCCGGCCTGGGCATAAAAGACGCTGTAGTCGTTGGTCAGGCTGTCCAGCACAAAAAAATCGCGGCGGGGCAGGCTTTCCAGGACGGCGGCCAGAGCTTTGCTGTCTGTGGTCACGCGAGAACCCATGTGGTTGTTCAATCCCACGGCATAAGGCACCAGCTTGAGATTTTCGGCAACCACATTTTTGATCTCGGCAGCGCTCATGCGCGAATATACGGCGCCGGGGCCGGGTTTGTTGCGGGGGTAGGAAACCGGCTCCATGGGCTGATGGATAATGACCTCGCGTCCTGCCGCATGGGCCAGTTCTGCGCTTTTCTGAGCCTGGGAAGAACGCGGCCAGACCGCCAAGGTGACCGGGAAATCCAAAGCCAGCAGAGACTGGACGGCAGTGAGACTTTCGCCGATATCATCAATGACGATGAGCAGCCGTCCCGGCCCGTCGCTATGGGCGGGAGAAGAGCTCTGGGGGGAGTTCAGGCCGCGTTGGGCCAGTTCATGCGTTGGGGTTCCGGCTACGGAGATGCTCCAGGTCCCCGGCGCTTTTTCCTGGATAGCGGCGGGCGGGCTCAGGCGGGGCAGGGTATCGGCCAGGTCTTTGATTATGGCCCGGCCCACGGTTTCCTGTTCGTCAGGTGTGCCGGTGGTGGCAAAGCTCAAGTGCTGAAACAGAAATGTAGCCGAGCCGCTGGAGCTTGGCGAGACATCGTCCAGGTGCAGGGCGCTGGAGGGCAGGCCGTGCTGGTCCATGGCCCGGCGCAGGATGCCGTCAATGCGGATAATGCTTTGCTCCAGGTTTGGCATGTCCGGGTCCGGTTCGGCAGGCGCGACCGTGGCCGGAGGCTCCTGCCCGGAAACATATGCGGCTGAGTCGTTGGACGCGGGTTCTCCAGGCAGGTTGGCCGGATCGTCTTTAACACTTTCTTTAATGATTTCGGCCACAAAATCCACATTGCTGTCAGTGGCGGCCAGGCCAAGGATATCCAGGCCGCGCGGGGCAACGGCATAAAGCAGTCCTCCCCCGGCCAGCAGCACCAGGATGAAGGCTTTGGCAAATCCGTTCCAGAACGAGCGGGGGGCGGGTTTACGGTGCTGGGGGCGTTTTCTGGCTGTTCCGCGCGGTTTGGCGGCGGCGCTCTTTTTAACCGGCTTGCGCGTGTCTTTGGCCGATGAAGTTTTACGGGGCGTGGGCTTGCTTTTGGTTGATTTGGCGTTTTTTTTAGGCGGCATGAGCGTCAGCTGGGAATAAAATGGCTTTTATCGTATCCCCCTCACCGGCACGTCCTGTGCCGTATTCGAGGGGCGTTCGCAAAAAGCGTGGTTTTTGCTTTCTTCCCCATCGGGGTTAAGGAGAGGGAGGACTTGGGAGGGGAAACCTCAATGGCATCATGCCCTTGCGGCTTACCCTCCCAAATAGTTCGTTATTGTACAGACTTGAAGCGGGGCAGCCCTTTGACCAGTTGCAGGGCCATGCGCAGCTGGTTGTCTTTGGCCAGGGCCTCGATGGCTTCTTCGGATTGTTTGATTTCGCTGTCGGAATTATCCGAGCCGTCCTCTTTGTCGCCTTTTTCCAGGTGACGGGGGAGGTTTTGTTCGCGAACGGACCAGTCAACCCCGGAAGTCTCGGTTTCAGCAGGGGCTTCGTAAGGGATGACAATATCCGGTTCGATGCCTTCACCCTGAATGGATCTGCCGTCGGGAGTGTAATAAAGGGCCGTGGTCAGCTTAACGCCTGCGCCATCGGGCAGGGGGTAGATGCTCTGCACCGAACCCTTGCCAAAGGTCTGCTCGCCGACCAAAAGGGCGCGATTGTGGGCGCCGAGCGCACCGGCCACGATCTCCGAAGCCGAGGCGCTGCCCGAGTTGATGAGCACAACCATGGGCGCGCTGATATCACCGGCCTGGGCTTTGGCGCGGAATTCCTGGTTTGTTTCCGGGCCGCGCCCGCGCATGGACACGATGATGCCTTCGCGCAGGAACATGTCGGACACATTTACGGCCTGGCCGAGCAAGCCGCCGGGGTTATTGCGCATATCCAGGACAATGCCTTTGATTTCGCCGCTTTTGGCGATGTCGCGCAGCGTTTGGGACAGCTCGGTGGTGGTGCGTTCCGAGAACTGGGTGATGCGAATCCAGTAATAGCCCGGTTCCAGTTCGCGGTTTTTCACGCTGATAACCGGGATCTTGTCGCGGACCAGGGTTACGGGGTGCGCTGTGGTGTCGCCTTTGCTGAAAATGAGCAGTTCCACCGGGGTGCCTTTGGGGCCGCGAATATACTGCACAGCATCGGAGGCGGTCATGCCTTTGGTGGACTCGCCGTCCACGGCCAGGATGAGGTCGCCGGATTTGAGAC
>CAZNBK010000040.1:0-1967 GCA_964571105.1 uncultured Desulfovibrionaceae bacterium | reverse complement strand
CGGCCCGGTCGCCGGGGGTGTCGTCAATGGGCGCAACGACCATGAGCTGGCCGTTTTCATTGTTGGTGATTTCAATGCCCACGCCGAAGAATTCGCCGGAGGTGACTTCCTGAAGGCTTTTATAGTCTTCGGCGTTAAGATAGGTAGAATGCGGATCCAGAGATTGCAGCATGCCGTTGAGGGCGCCTTCGATCACTTCTTTGCGCTCCACTTCATTGACATAACCGCTTTCCACCAATTCCAGAACCTGGACAAAACGCCGCAGCGGATCGTATCTGTCATCTCCGGGCGCAGCCTGGCCGGTGATGGCTCCAACCGCGAATACCAGCCCCAGAATAAGTATGGCCCATAAATTACGTCGCATTATTCACTAACCTCCAGCAGCAGGGGGCTAAGCCCCTGGACCCTAATTAGGGAGTGCGGCACTTTGCTTTGCTCATGAGGGAGCGGCCTATGTGCTTCACGCATTAATTAAATATTTATTTTACCTTAATTGATTTCATATTCCAAATGAATTTCAAACCCCGGCGGCGTCACTCTTTATCACTACTCCCGCAATGTCTGCCGCCTGTCAGGGGGCAGGGGGTTAGCCTCTGGGTTGCCTAGTTTTTGGTCAGCCACTGTTCAGGGTTAACGGCTTTTTCGTGGGAACGCAATTCAAAATATATACCCGGGCCGCCCACAGCGGGGTAGTGCCCGGCCACTCCCAAAACCTCACCCTGCTTAACCTCCTGGCCTACCTGGAATTTCGAGCCGTTGAGATGTGCGTAAACAGTATAGTACTGCTTGGGGTGCATCAGTACTATCACATATCCCAATCCGCGCAAGACGCCGGAGTGGACCACCTTGCCCCAGGCCACAGATTTTACCGGGGTATTGGCGGCCAGGGAAATGCCGATGCCGCGCACCGGGGGGTTGGCGTCAGGCGCGTATTTGATGCTTACTTTACCTTTGGCCGGCCAGGGCACCTTTCCTTTGGCAATGCTGCTGCCCGTGCCGCTTGAGGTGGCGGCGGATGTGTCTGCCGCAGCCACGGTCTGCACCGGCGGGTCCGGCGGCTTGGGCGCGGAAGCTTCAGCGGTCTGAGCAGCGGCAGCGGCCTCGGCGGCAGCCGCAGCTTCTCGCGCCGCTCTGGCTTCATCCTGGGCGCGCTGTGCTGCTGCCGCTTCCTCGGCCAGGCTCAGCTCAAGCTCGACGTTGAGGCGGTTGATGGTTTGGTTGATGCTGGCCAGGGTGGATTCCAGATCCTGCTTTTCCTGACGGATATCGGCCAGCTCCTGGGTAAATTTCAGGGTATCGGACAGCAGGGCGTCCTTGTCGGCCCGGATGGCGGCCACCTGATCGCGCAACTCGCGGGCGAGCACCTGGCGCTGCGACAGGTTTTCCGACAAAGCGGCCTCGTGCAGTTTGAGCTGTTCCTGTTTTTCAGCAATGGAGCGCATCAGTTCGGCGGTCCAGGTGTACTCGCGCTCGGCTTCGCTCCACAGCGAACCGTCGCGCGTGCCGACGTGTTCCTGGAGATTGTAGACCGGCCAGAGGAAAGCCAGGAGTTCCAGCAGTTCTTTTTCTGCGGTCTCCTTGGTCTGGCTGAGCACATCATAGGCGCGCATGTTTTCGGTTTGGGCGGTTTCCAATATTTCCAACTGCGCTTCCTGCTCGGCCAGGTCGCGCTCCAGGGCCATGATCCGGTCTTCGGCGGCGGCCAGGTCGGAGTTGACCTGGCGCTCGCGGGCAGTGAGCTGATTGAGTCCGACCTTGCCTTCCTCGTGGCTGCCCTGGGCTTCGGTGATGGCCTGGCGGATACCCCCGGACTGGGCCGGAGCTGGCGTTGCGGACAGATGCAGGCATAAGGCCGCAAAAATAAGCGCAGCCGACAAGCGCCGTGCGGTAAGTTGCCGGAAACTCATCATTGCCATACTCCTGGCCGCACTCCCGATCGCACTCCCGATCGCACTCCTGTTTCCGGC
>CAZNBK010000039.1:0-13457 GCA_964571105.1 uncultured Desulfovibrionaceae bacterium | reverse complement strand
AGCTACCGGCTGACCGGTAAGAATGGACACCAGGGCCGTGGTCAAGGTTACCCCGGCGGAAGGCCCGTCTTTGGGGGTGGCCCCGGCAGGCACGTGGATGTGAATGTCGTCTTCCTCGGCAAAGGCCGGATCAATGCCCAGTTTGGCGGCCCGGCTGCGAATAAAGGACACTGCGGCCTGGGCGCTTTCGCGCATGACATCGCCCAATTGCCCGGTTAGAATCAACTTTCCCTTACCCTTCATAATGGCGGCTTCCACATAGAGCACTTCGCCGCCGTATGGGGTCCATGCCAGGCCCTGCGCAAGGCCGGGCATGGTCTGCCGTTCTTTTTCATCATCAAGGAAGCGCGGCGCGCCAAGCAGTTCATGCAAGAGTTCCGGCGTGACCTTATACGGCCCGGTTTCGCCTTCGGCTTTGCGGCGGGCCAATTTACGGCAAACCGCCCCCAGTTCGCGTTCCAGGTTGCGCAGCCCGGCTTCCCGCGTGTAGCCTTCCACAATTTTACGGACCACGGCATCGGAAATGCTTACTTCCTTATCTTTCAGACCGTTTTCTTTGGTCTGGCGGGGCAGCAGGTAGCGCTGGGCGATACGCAGCTTTTCATGCATGGTATAGCCGGGCAGCCGGATAATTTCCATACGGTCGCGCAACGGCGCCGGCACTGCCTCCAGGTAGTTGGCCGTACAAATGAACATGACCTTGGATAAATCAAAGGGCAGGTTGAGGTAGTGGTCGGTGAACGAGTTGTTCTGTTCCGGGTCCAGCACTTCCAGCAGAGCCGAGGCCGGGTCGCCGCGAAAATCAGTGCCCAGCTTGTCGATTTCGTCAAGCATAATTACCGGGTTGCGGGTATTCGCCTGCTTTACGGCCTGAATAATGCGACCGGGCATGGCCCCCACATAGGTGCGGCGGTGCCCGCGAATTTCCGCTTCATCGCGCATGCCGCCCAGCGACATGCGTTGGAATTTGCGGCCAAGCGCTCTGGCAATGGAGCGGCCCAGCGAAGTTTTGCCAACGCCGGGAGGGCCCACAAAGCAGAGGATCGCGCCTTTGGACGAAGGGTTCAGCTTGCGCACGGACAGATATTCCAGGATGCGTTCCTTTATTTTATCCAGGCCGTAATGGTCTTCATCGAGGATTTTTTTGGCTGCCTTGATATCCAGGCGGTCGCGCGACTGCTTGTGCCAGGGCAGGTCAACCAGCCAGTCAAGATAAGTGCGCACCACTGCGGCTTCTGAGGAATCGCTGTGCATGCTGGACAGCCGTTTTAACTGGCGGTCGGCCTCAAGGCGGGCTTCTTTGGGAAGCCTGGCCTTTTCCAGCGCCTTGGCCAGTTCCTCAAGTTCTTCATCGTTTTCAGCGGTATCGCCAAGTTCTTTGCGGATGGCCTTTAGTTGCTCGCGCAGGAAATAATCGCGCTGGGCCTTGTCCATGCCTTCTCGGGCCGAATTTTGTATTTTGGCCTGCACAGAAGCCACTTCAGCCTCTTTGGTCAGCTGTTCGATGACCATGGACAGGCGTTGCAGGGGGTTCATGCATTCCAGAATGGCCTGAGCATCGGACACTTTCATGCGCAAATTGGCGGCCACCAGGTCGGCCAGCCGTCCGGGGTCGTCCACGCTATTGAGCACACCCATGACGTCGCTTACGGAAAAGCCGCGCAGGGTGAGAATTTTCTCGCTTTCTTCCCGGGCCGTGCGCAGGAGGGCTTCCTGCTCCACGGACAACGGACCGGCGTCTTCTTCGGGCATGGCTTCGATGCGGGCGCTTAGGAAGGGACCGTGCATGTCCAGGTTGAGCATCTTGGCCCGGGAAACGCCCTGGACCAGGACTTTCAGCCTGCCGTCGGACATCTTGAGCATGCGCAGGATGATGCAGACCATGCCCACCTTGTACAATTCATTTTCAGAAGGGTCTTCGCTCTGGTCGTTTTTTTGGGCGACCACAAACAGGAAGCGGTTGGTGTGCACGGATTTTTCCCGTCCCACAAACAGCGGGATGATCATGTAGTTGAAGAGAACCACATCGCGCAGCGGTAAAACGGGCATGACCGGAGGGAATTCCGGATGTTCGTCTCCCTGCCCGGGAATATTGTCGTTGGGAGATTCGTAAAAAGTGCCTCCGCCGGATGAAGACCCGGGCGCATCATACCCCCAGGGCTGGAGAGCGGCTTGACCGGTTTGGGTAAAAAAGTCATCGACCGGGCCCGGCAGGGCAGGCGCGGTCGCCTCCATGAGATACCGTTCATAAGCGGCAGGCAGTTCCAATTCAAACACAGGAGCGTGCGAAAAATTGTTTTTTTGCATAGAGGTGTTGTCCTTAATAAATATAGTCAACATGCGCAGGAAAACTCTGCGCGCGAATAAGACAAAAGGCAGGTTCGATAATCGGGAAGGTCATAAAAAAACCGTCTCGAATCGGCCCTACACTACATAAGCACGAGTTGCGGATTAGGCAATCACCTTTTGCCCGCCGGGGCACTTGCCTGGTAGATTTGGTTAAATGTCAAATGCTCTAAAGAAGGCCGCATTCGGCCATGCTGGTGTAGTCGAGGGCGGTGACGATTACATGGTCCACAAGCCTCACCCCCATAACCGCTGCCGCATGTTTGATCGAATGCGTAATTTCGATGTCCGAGGGGGAAGGCTGCGGCGAACCGCCGGGATGATTGTGGACCAGAATAACTCCGGGAGCCTTGAGTTCAAGGGCGGGGCCGACAACCTGGACCGCTTCGACGCGGACGCGGTTGCTATGGCCTTCCGCCAGTTTGCGCCAGCCGAGCATGCGGTTTTGACTGTCCACGTATGCGCCCCACAACTCTTCATGCATGACCCCGGCCAGACGGTGCCGGGCCATTTCCGCTACCTCGCGCCCGGTTACCAGCGCTGTTTTATACCCGAAAGCAGCTTCAAAGTAGCGGGCTTTGATTTCCCTGAAGAGCATCCAGTATGCGCTCAGGCTGGGTCCGAAGCCGTCTACTTCCTGTAATTCATTAACCGGCGCATCCATTACGTTGCGCAAGGTTTTGAATTTAAACAGCAGGGCCTTGGCCAGGGGTTTGGTATCCTGGCGCAACAATACATGCCCCAGAAATAGTTCCAGAACCTCATAATCTTCTAGGTTGTCCGGATTTTTAAGGAATTTGACACGCAATCTCTTGCGGTGTCCGGCTTGGTGCGGCTTGGGCATAATAAATTAACCAGGTTAACGATAAAGGCAAAAGCATGGTTGAAATGCAGACGTCCACGCTGTACCGTAAATCCTTTAGCAAAATAATAACTGAAAAGAAACCATTGTTATTGGTTAAGAACTCTGCTGAGGCAATGTTTTTAAAAAGAAACGCCCAAACACATCCTTTCTATATGTAAAAACCGAAGCAGATTTTAGCGGAGGTTGGCGCGGCTTGTCTTCGTGTGGGCCGTTTTCTGAAAAACGCCCCTTTAGTGTCGCGCAGGCTTGGGGGGAGTGCGGAAACAAGTCAGATATAAAAAAATAAATATTATTAGCCCGTTTTAATATTCAAATTATCTATCCCGACAAAATGCTCTGGCGGTGCGAAGCACAGTAGCGCACCAGCCGCGTGATCGAGCTGGTCTGTTTTGCCGATTATTGCCATAATCAGCTATCTTTGCGGGATACGGGCCAGGCGGCAGGCCAGGGCCATGCTTACGGCCTGCGAGGCATTGAGCGACTCCACCCCCTGGCGCATGGGTATGGATAAAAGCGTTTCCTCAGCCCAATCGCCCAGCAGCCCCGGCCCTTCCAGGCCGGCAACCAGGCCGCAGGCAAGCGGAAAATTAAAGGCAAAAATATTTTGCCCCTGCGCGGACAGCGCAAAAACGGGCAATTCCCGTCTGGCAGCCAGTTCCGCCAAGCCCGGTCCTTGCATAACCTGGGTCTGGAACAAAGCCGGACCGGAAGCGCGCAGGCTTTTGGGCAGATACGGCGAAGCGGCTTCTTTGAGCAGAACCACGGGAACACCCAGCGCAGCCGCACTGCGGATGGTGGTGCCCAGATTGATGGGGTTTTGAAAGGGCAAAAACAATGTCAGCCCAGGGCCGATGCGGCCATCCCATTGCGGCAGGGGGGGCGCGGAAATCAGCAGCAAGGGGCTGTCAGTGCCGTAGATATCCAGTTGGGCAAACAGATCTGCGCCCAGAACATGCACCGGAATCTGCCGCCCGTTCGGCAGCGGCGTGAATTCTTCCAGTTCGCTCGGCTTGCGGGTCAGTATGCCGCTGACGCGCTCCGGGAACAGCTGCAAAATTTCCCTGACGATTTTATTGCCTGAAAGTATGGCTTCCTGCTGCTTTTTTATGCCCCGGCCATCCAACAGTTTTTGCCAGGCTTTAAAACGAGGATTTTGCGCGCTGAGAATCGCGGGGTATGTTGCTGTTTGAGCGGTTTGTTGCATATTCTATTTAGTCAACGCTTTGCGGCGCAGGCTATGCCCCCATTCATGATACTTTCCTTCAGGCGTCCAGGCTTCCAGGTGGACCAGCACATCGGTCACTTCCGGGCCGAAGTTGACCAAGGCGTTTTCCACGTCTGTGGCTACTTTATGCCCCTCATCCACACTCATGTGCCCATCCACCATCACATGCAGGTCCACCTGAACTCCGGCGCCAAGAAAGCGGGTGCGCATGGCATGCACATCTTTCACTCCGGGCACGGCCAGGGCCACGCTCATCAGCCGGGCTTCGGTCTCCGCGCAGACCCCCCTGTCGGTGAGCTCATTCAGGGCGGGCAGGGCGATTTTCCAGGCTGCGTAGCAGAGAAACACCGCCACAACAATTGTACCGATCAGGTCGATGATCGCCAGCTTGGGGGCAAAATAGGCCAGGCCCGATGCCGCAGCGGCCGGAATGGAACTCAGGGCGTCGCTGCGGTGATGCCAGGCATTGGCGATCAAAGCTGAAGAGCGGAGCTCCCGACCTTTTTTTACGGTCCACCGATATAGAATCTCTTTGACAATAATGGATAAACCGGCTGCCAGGGCGGCAATTAAACCAACCCGCCCGTGTTCGCCTCGAAGCTGGGTCAGCGCGGCGTCACGCACCAGCAAAACCGCGATTACGGCCAGTAATACGCCGATGCCCAGGGTTACCAAAGTTTCCACGCGTTGGTGCCCGTATGGGTGGTCGGCGTCAGCGGGCGCTTTCCAGAAGCGCACCCCGATGAGCAGGGCGATGTCGGTTGCCAGGTCCGATAAACTGTGAAAACCGTCAGCCAGTACCGCCCGGCTGTTACCCAGGATACCGGCGGCGATTTTGAGGATGGACAGGGCCACGTTAATCCACAGGCCCACCCAGGTGACCAGGAGAAACGCACGGGTATCTTGTGTGTATTGCGCCATTACTGAGCCATAACCGGGAATGCGCTGCTGAGGCAAATATTATTTGCGCGCATCAGCAGTGACCGTGATTGTTCGGCGAAAGAAACAAGACTGGTTAGAGCATTTTACCAAAATTTCAAGGTTAAAATGCTCTAAAATACACTGCGCATGCGGTCAACCAGACGCTCGGTGACCTCCAGGGCCAGGGCGTAAGCGGCATCCATTTCCGAGTCGGTATCATAGGTCCGGGATAGCCCGATTCTGCCCGAGCGCCATACTTCCGTATTGGTATCGCCCCCGTAAACGATTAGCTCCATGGTAATGCTGGCCGAATACATCACGCTTATGCCCTCACGGGAATACCCCCAGCCGTCCATTTTATATCTGATGATATTGATCTGGACTTCATAATCGGCTACGCCGGAATCTTTCCATTGGGCGATTTTACGGTTGGCAATGGCATCGCGCAAGGCCGCGCGCAGTTGATGTTCCAATGAGATATACAGGGTGGGGTTGTCTACCCCCTTGATTTTCATGGTCGGCAAGCCAATGGTGGAGTTTGGCTCCACCTCGACCCCCGAAGCCCTGGTCAACACCGATGGCTCGCGGCTGGCCAATTGATAGCCGCAACCAGAGGCCAGCCCCAGGGCCGCCAGACAGGCAAAAACCACGAAGAACCGAATTTGTTGCATATTAACCGGCCACCACGTTAACCAACTTGCCGGGAACCACCAGCACTTTGCGGATGGTCAGTCCGGCAATGTGTTTTTGGATATTGCCGTCGGCCAGAGCCATGTCTTCCAACTCTTTGGCCGTGGCCTCAGCCGGGACCAGAATCCGGGCGCGCAACTTGCCGTTGACTTGCAGGACCAGTTCGATTTCGCTGCGTTGCAAAGCGTTTTTATCAAACTCGGGCCAGGGCGCGTCATAGAGGTCCGCCTTTCCGCCAAGCTGCACCCACAGCTCTTCGCAAAGGTGCGGAGCAAAGGGAGAGAGCAGAGTCAGCACCGTGCCCACTGCCGAGGCAAGGACCCGGTTGGCAGGCGCGCTCAGCTTGTTCAAGTCCTGCTTTTCCACATGGGCATGCAGTGCGTTTACCAGCTCCATGATGGCGGCAATGGCCGTATTGAACTGGAAGCGCCCGGCAATGTCGTCGCCGGCTTTTTTTATGGTGGCGTGCTCTTTGCGGCGCAGTTCGACAGAGTCACTGCCGGCGGCTTCGGCATCAGCCGCAGATGAGGAACAGGGCTGCGCTGCGGCAATAATTCCCTTGAGCTCAATAATTGTCCGCCAGACGCGGCTGAGGAAGCGATAGGAGCCTTCGATGCCCGATTCGGACCAGTCAAAATCCCGTTCCGGCGGGGCCGCGAACAGGCAGAACAGCCTTACGGTGTCTGCGCCGTAGCGTTCAATCATTTCCGTGGGGTCCACGGTATTGCCCTTGGATTTGGACATTTTGGTGCCGTCTTTGAGCACCATGCCCTGGGTGAGCAGGTTGGCAAAAGGCTCGGCAAAATCCACATAGCCCAGGTCGCGCAAAGCCTTGCTGAAAAAGCGAGAGTAAAGCAGGTGCAGAATGGCGTGCTCCACGCCGCCGATGTACTGATCGACCGGCATCCAGTATTTTAAAGCCTTTTTGTCAAAAGGCGCGTCATTCTTGCCCGGGGCCGTAAATCTGGAAAAATACCAGGACGACTCCACAAAGGTATCCATGGTGTCGGTTTCCCGTTTGGCCGGGCCATTGCAGCGCGGGCAGGCGCAATTGACAAACGACGGCGTGTCCGGCAGCGGCGAACGACCGTCCGGTCGGGTTTGCACATCCAGGGGGAGTAGTACCGGCAGATTTTCTTCTTTTTCCGGCACAGTGCCGCAAGCCGGGCAATAGACAACCGGAATGGGCGCTCCCCAATAGCGTTGCCGTGAAATATTCCAGTCGCGCAGCCGCCAGTTGACGGTTGCTTTGCCCCAGCCCTTTGCTTCCAGGTGTGCGGCAATCCGCGCTTTGGCCTCTTCGTTGTCAACGCCGGTAAACTCGCCGGAATTGACCAGTACTCCGGGTTCGGGCGCAGACTGGGTCATGGTGTCGGCAATGAGCTTTTCCGCGCCCTGCGGCTGGATAACCACTCTGACCGGCAGATTGTACTTGCGGGCGAATTCAAAGTCGCGCTGATCATGGGCGGGCACGGCCATAACCGCGCCGGTGCCGTAACCCATAAGCACAAAGTTGGCCACCCAAATGGGCATGTCTTCGCCGGTAAAAGGGTTTACGCAGTAAGCGCCGGTGAACATGCCTTCTTTTTCCTGGCTGTCCGCCGCGCGGTCGATCTGGTCCATGGCGCGGCAGCGTTTGGCGAAATCGCGCACCTTGGCCGCATCGGGATTTCCGGCCAGCAAGGTTTCCAGCAACGGATGCTCGGGAGCAATGCTCATGAAGGTCGCGCCGAAAATAGTGTCGGGCCGGGTGGTAAAGACGGTAATCTCGCCGCCGTTTTTGAGTTTGAAGGTTATTTCCGCGCCCCGCGACTTGCCGATCCAGTTGCGCTGCATGGAAAGCACCCTTTCCGGCCAGCCGCCCTCAAGCTTTTCCAGATCGGCCAAAAGTTCATCGGCATAATCAGTGATGCGGATAAACCATTGGGTCAGATTTTTTTGTTCCACCTCAGAGTCGCAGCGCCAGCACAAGCCGTCAATGACCTGTTCGTTGGCCAACACCGTATTGCAGGAAGGGCACCAGTTTTGCGGGGCTTCTTTGCGGTAAGCCAGCCCTTTTTCCATGAATTTGAGGAAAAATAGCTGTTCCCACTTGTAGTATTCGGCATCGCAAGTGGTCAGTTCGCGATTCCAGTCATAGGAATAGCCCAGGCGTTGCAACTGCACGCGCATGGCGTCAATGTTGGAATAGGTCCATTTAACCGGGTGGACATTATTCTGGATGGCCGCGTTTTCTGCAGGCAGGCCAAAGGCGTCCCAGCCCATGGGGTGCAAAACGTTGAAGCCCTGCATACGCTTGAAGCGGGCCACCACGTCGCCGATGGAATAGTTGCGCACGTGCCCCATATGAATTTTCCCCGAAGGATAGGGAAACATTTCCAGGACATAATATTTGGGTTTGTCACTGTGGTCGGGGCTGGCAAAGCGGTTGGTTTTGAGCCACTTGTCCTGCCATTTCAACTCGATCTCTTTGGGCGTGTACTTCATGGATATGTTATTCCTGTATATATGCTTGGCGCGAAAAAAGAGCGCCCCCCTGTCTTATATCCAGGCGCGCATAAATTCAAGTGAGAAATGCGCGAGCCTTGAAAAGGCGGCAGTGAAACAGCTCTCAAAGCTTTGCTTGCCTCTGCCCCCAAGAGGGGGGTGAAAATTTACTGCAACCCGATGGCGCCGGGCAAAATATTCTGGCAGCTGTCGCATGGTTAATTTTCAAGTTGATTGTGAGAGATCGCTTCGCCGAAAAAACCGCCTCCAGCGGCATCCGCCGCCACGTCGACGGATTTCAGGCGGCGTTAGAGGCCATATCGGGAAATTTGATTAAGAAACGGTTTTTAAATTCAAACGCGCGCCCAGGAGACGTCGACCTTCCAATTTTGCTTACAGCCTAAAGCGTTACCTGCCAATTAAGCATATTATTGTCGACTCTATTGCACTTTGTCTGTGTTTGCATGTAAAATCATAATAACGTTGGAATGGCTCCGGAACCGTTCCCCGGGTGCTGCGCCAACCTAATCTTTTTAGGAGAGAAGTCATGAAAAAACTTACTTTGAGTGTGTTGACTGCTTTTGTCCTGTGCATGTTTTTCGGCTCCGTGGCGATTGCCGCGCCCGAATACAGCCTGAAACTTCAAACCTATTATTCCACCAGTAACGCTGATCATATCCGGAATTTCGCTAAGGAAGTGGGCGAATATTCCAACGGTCGTATTGAAATCACCGTGTTCACCGGCGGCGAACTGGTCTCCTCACCCAACATCATCAAGTCCGTCCGTTCTGGCATGATTGATATGGGTGTTGCCTCCGGCGGTTTCTTTACCGAACTGACCATGAACGATATCGAAGCCGGTCTGCCCATGGCTTGGCTGTCCACAGAAGAAGCGGACAAGATCTTTGACGAAAAGGGTCTCGGCGAACTGGTGGCCGCTGACTATGCCACCCAGGGCGTGTTCTATCTCAATACCCTGTGGAATGCTCAGTACACCATTCTGTCCAAGGAACCCGTCAACAGCCTGGACGACCTGCGCAATCTGAAGATCCGCGCCATCAGCGCCCCGGCCAAGATGCTTCAGTCCCTGGGCGTGGCCACGGTTAACATGCCCCCGGAAGACATCTACCTGGCTCTTTCCACCAACCAGATCCAGGCTGTTCTGTACGGTGCTCCTTTTGAATACGTGCTCAACAAGTACTATGAAGTGGCCCCCTACATCCTGACCACCCCGGTGCTGAACCCCATTACTGACGGCGTGTTCATCAACCAGCGCATTTGGGACGGCATGGACCAGGAATGCAAGGACGCCATTGAAAAGGCCGCCGACAACCTGCGCTATGCCTATTACAACTACGGCATGGAAAAGGATAAGGAAGCTCTGAGCACGGTCTTTGAAGGCAAGATCACCACCCTGTCCGATGCCGACATCGCTGAAATGACCGCCGCCGCCGTTAAGGTGTGGGAAGAAGAAGCCCAGCGCGGCCCCAGCAACGCCAAGGCTGTTGAGCTGATCCTGGAAAACGCCCGCGAAAAGGGCCGGATCAAATAGCAACGCTTCTGCGTGCGCCAATTACCAAGGAGGGCTTCGGCCCTCCTTTTTTGTGTCCACTTTCATTCCGCAACGGCAAGGCTCAACTTCCGGTTGTTTTAAAACCGGCGGCGTTAAGGCCGCGCAAGAGCGCGCCCACGTGTTGTTCTTGGAAGAAAAGCCGCTGCAACAGTTCTGTATGGTCTTTTTTAAAGCGGGGGCATGTTTGGAGCAGATTGGCAAGCTCAGCCTTTGCTGCGCGGTAATCTCCCATCTGCCCGTAAATGGCCGCCCTGAAGAGAGGCCCTCCCCAAAAATCTTTGGTGGTGATGGTTTTGGCCGTGGCCAATGCTTCGCCGTAATTTTCCAATAGATAAAAATGCAGCACCCTGGCGATGTGAACCCAACCGGGCATGCCCCGGTTTAGGCGGGTGCAGCGCTCAAGCAGGGCCAGGCCTTCATCCCAGTGGCCGACCATGCAGATTTTTACCCCGGTTACGGACACGATGTTGGTGTTGTAAGGGTTCAAGTCTATGGCCCGCCGCGCCATGTTCAGAAATTGCCCGGCTTCACCGGCCAGATACAGATTAAAGGCCCAGGCCCACAGTACATACTGGCTGTTGGCTTCCAGGTCCAGAGCGGCTAGGGCCAGAGTTTTGGAACGCTCAAGCCAGGAGCTGTCCTGTTCGTAGCCCCATTGATAATGCCCGGCCAAAACATCGGCCAGCATGGCTTTGGACAGGGCATAGGAGGGGTCGATGTCCACCGCCCGGCTGAGCGCGTCAATGGCTTCTTTACCCTGGGCCAGGTCCAGGGTGCTGATCCAGTGGTGATAGCGCAGCACGGCCTCGTAAATTTTTAAATCGGCAACGCCTTTTCCTGACTGCTCGCGGGCCAGAAAGCGGTTGATGAACCCGAAGCTGTCGCCCACAGCCATGACCACTTGGGCGGTAATGTCGTCAAGAATGCTGAACAGGGTGCCCGGACTGTACGTGCGGTCGTATTTCTCGGCCCACAGACTTGAGCGGGAAAGGGCGTCCACCAGGGCAACGCGCACCCGCACGCTGTTGCCGACAATCTGAATGTTGCCGTAAAGAATGAAGCGGGCGCCCAGGCTGTCGGCCATGTCCCAGGCCGGTTCAGCGTATTGTTTGTCCAGGCCCGAGGGCACGTTGATGATGGTCAGATCGTCAAAGCGCGACAGGCCCATGGCTATTTCTTCAGTCAGGCCGTGCGCCAGGTGTGAGCTGGCGGTGTCCACTTCGCCCAGGGCCGCGAAAGGGAGAATCAGGATGGTCGGTTTTCCGTGCATACCGGCGGCTTGCCAGTAAAACGGCTGTACGGTGTCCGGCACGGCCTGCGGCGTATAGTGAAAGTGCGGGCGGTAGCCCCCCAGGGGCAGGGCGATGCGCACCGGATTTTGCGGGTTGGCCTGATAATAGGCTGCCAGCCGCGCCCGCAGGCGGGTGCCTTCCACCCGGACAATGGGATCGGTTTGCGGGTCAAAGTCGGCATTGCGGCCAAATACTTCCAGGGCAATGGTGTAGGCTTTAAGATTATCGCCCCGCCCGGACAGGGCCTCTTCCACCAGATACTTGAGCAATTGCCGCGGGCGTTTGGCGGTTTTAAATTCCGGTCCGTCAAGGATACGCTCAAGCTCGGCGCGGACTTCTCCGGCAGTGGGCGGAAATGCGGGGGCTGTGGTGTAGTTCATTCAACTTTCCCAGTTTTGCGTCCAGATCATGCCATGATTTGTAACATGTTACAATCTTTGTTTAAGCATTATCCTGACTACTTTTGCGAGGCGCGTCCTGGCTGATATTGCTGCTGCCGCGGCGGGCCGGGGGTCTGCCTGTCCGTGGGTGTTCATGGGTAATACAGTTAAATCATTGACTATTTTGGCGCGGCTTTTGGCAACGGCGCACGGAAACCTTGCAGATCTGTAACACTCCAAAGCTGCCCAAAGCTTGCGTTTCCGGGTAAAAATTCGGGTAGTAACCTTCAAACGCATGAAAAGGAGCATGTCATGGCTAAGATAGTTAATTGCTGGAATGAATGGGATCCGTTGAAAAGAGTAGTTTTGGGGCGTCCGGACGGCACGGGACTGCCCGCCCCTGAGCCGGCCTGGATTCATAACATTCCTGGCGCCGGTATGGGGTCCGGTTATTACGGTCCATTCCCGGAGGCCATGGTGGAAAGTGCTCTGGAGCAAGAAGCGCTGTTTGTGCAGACCCTGGAAAAGCGCGGTGTAATCGTGGACCGCGTTACCGTGCCGGAAGCCGTTAAAAACGGCGCGACCGTAGTTACGCCGGAATGGTCGCAAATTCGTTTGCACGGGGTTAACAACCCCCGCGATCTTTTTCTGCCCATCGGCAATGAAATCATGGAAGCGCCGGGCAGCCGCCGCTCCCGTTTTTTTGAATATCTGTGCATGCGCGATTTGTTTGAAAAATGGTTCAAGGAAGACCCGGATTTTATGTGGACAGCCGCGCCGCGTCCCCGCCTCACCGACGACAGTTTTGTCCCTCACTATTACTGGGACTTTGAAAATGTTTGGACTGAGGAAGAAAAAAGGCGCAAGCTGCTTGACTGGGAATTTCATCTCACGGAAAAGGAACCGCTGTGGGACGCTGCGGATGCCTGCCGCGCCGGTAAAGATATTTTTTGGCAGGCTTCGGCAGTGACCAACAAGACCGGCATGGAGTGGCTGCGCCGTTATTTGGTCAATAAGGGTTTGCGTCTGCATCCGGTGCTTTTTGACTCCAGCCCGTGCAATCGTTGGCGGCCTTGGCATATCGACGTGACCTTGACGCTGCCCCGGCCCGGTCTGGCCATTGCCTGCCCGGTCAAAGTCATGCCCAAACCCATTGAGGACCTTTTCCGGAAGAATGACTGGGAAATTGTACCCGCAGTCAATCCGACTTATAACTGGGATCTGGATCTGGCCTTGTGCGCGGATAAAACCGGTGTGCGCGGCCAAAACTGGATTTCCATGAACACCCTGTCGCTTGACCCCAAAACCATGTGTGTGGGCGACAAGGAAACTGCGTACATGGACCAGTTGGACAAATTGGGCATTGAAGTGGTGCCGGTGGCCTATGAAAAGGTTTATGCCTTTGGCGGCATGCTTCACTGCAGCACCCTGGATGTATACCGGGAAGGCAACTGCGAAGACTACTTCCCCAATCAATAACAATTGCGAGGGCTTAAAACCATGCAACGTGTCATCGGTTATGCTATGATTTGCACCGCCATACTCTGCTGGGGCCTTATCGGCCCGCTGGGCCGCTTTGCCGTGGCCGAAGGGGTAGGGCCGTTTGAAATCGCCTTTTGGCGGGCTTTGTTCGGCGGCGGTTTCTTTTTGATTCAGGCTGCAATTACCGGGCTGTGGC
>CAZNBK010000038.1:11034-13545 GCA_964571105.1 uncultured Desulfovibrionaceae bacterium | reverse complement strand
AAACCCTTTTTCAGATAAGGGTCATCAAGGCTGTTAACCGTGGCTTCGAGGGAGAGTATGCCTTCGCGCCGGGCTTTGTTGGCGTAGTCGATGAACTGGTCGATGACCGCCTGGGTGTTGATGGGAGTGGAGAAAAAGGCGTTCTTCATAATTTTGGTGAGCGACATGATATTGCCCATGGGGCAATGGGTGAGGGTGGCCCCCAGGGTGCCGCCGAAGACGATGAGTATGGAGGGGATGTCGAAAAACGTCATCACCCCGCCCGCGCCCGTGGCCATGGCCGAACCCACCAGAATGAACGACAGCGCCACGCCTAATACTGTTGCTAGATCCATTCCCCTCTTTCCTTATAATCCTCTCGGTCCGCCGTCCTGGCGGACACTTGAGGGTCGCTTCACGAAAAATCGCCTCCAGCGGCAAAGCAACCATCTTCAATGTATGCTGTTCGCCCAACTCGGCGGCGAATTTTTAATTAACCCGGCCCACGCTTTGTTCTGCCTGAAAATCAACCTTGCGGGCCGTAGTCGCGTGCGCCGAAAATATCCGTGCCCACCCGGACCAGGGTAGCCCCTTCGGCAACGGCATTCACAAAATCATGGGACATGCCCATGGACAAATGCGGCAGCTTAAGGCCCAGGTCGCGCTCCAACTGCTCTTTCAAGCCGCGCAGTTGTACAAAATAAGGCCGCGTCCTCTCGGCATCCAGGTCAAGCGGCGGAATGCACATCAGCCCTTGCAGCCACAAATATTCAAAACCGAGCAATTCTTCGGCAAACGCGGTCAGCTCGGCTGCCGCAATGCCGCCTTTCTGCTCTTCCTCGCCGATATTTACCTGAATAAGCACATCCTGCCTGCCCGCCTGCGCGGCTGCCGCCGGAAGTCTTCCCTCGGCCAGATATTGTCCGAAATATTTATGCAGATTTTGTGCCAATTTCAGGGAATCCACAGTGTGAATCAAGGCAAAACGACCGACTACATACTTGGCTTTATTGCTCTGCAAGTGCCCGATAAAATGCCAGTGCACAGGCAGGCCCGCCAGTTCGTCCTGTTTGCCCAGGGCCTCCTGCACATAATTTTCACCGAACTCCACCTGCCCCAGGGCATGGGTAACGGCCACCGCCTCAGCCGGGTGGGTTTTGGAGACCGCCACCAGGGTTATCTCCTCCGGATTGCGCCCGGCATCCTTGGCTGCTTTACTGATGCGCTCATAAACGCCCGCCAGGCGGGGCTGCAAATAAGCGTTGCAATACTGATTCATAATATATTCCCGTTCAGACTTACGCCCATCTTGTTTCTTTACGGCAAAAACGCCGGAATGCTTTATACCATATCTGCAAACAACAAGCCACCAGGGCCGCGCCGCAAAGGGATCTGCGCCAAAACCGCCCCCGCAGTTATGCCGGTTTTCCCAACACTTTTACGCCTGCAAAGCCGCGAATGCCCCGATGAAAATAGCCCCGGCCTGGGCCACATTTAAAGAATCAAAGTCCCGGGCCAGCGGAATACGCAAGGTTTCATCGGCCTGCCCCTCCACCCCAGGGCGAATGCCTTTTTCCTCATTGCCCAGTATCAGCACGGCGGGCAATTTCAGATCAGCCGTGTACACCGAGCGGCCCTCGCCTGCCGTGGCATAGATGGTAAACCCGCGCTCTTTCATGGCTTCCAGCGCCCGCCCGAGATTGGGCACCCGCGACACCGGCAAAAGCGGCAATGCCCCGGCCGAGGCCTTAATAGCCGCCGCACCCAAAAAAACACTGTTGTGCTTGGCCAGCAAAAGCCCTGCCCCGCCCAAAGCGTAAAGCGTGCGGGCCAAAACCCCGGCATTGCCTGCATCCTGCACCTGGTCCAAAGCCACAATCAGGGGCAGCGGGGCCTCTGCGGCAGCGGCGATCAAATCGTCCAACTCCACGCGCGGCACCGCCGAAAGACGGGCGATAACCCCCTGGTGGTTGCCGCTGAACATGCGGTTAAGCGCCTCCTCCTTCACAAACCGGTGCAGAATGCCGTATTCATGGCACAAGGCCAGAATCTTGTCCGTGCTCCGGCCACTGCGCCCGCCGCGCATATAGACCATGTTTACCAGTTCGGGCACACGCTCAAGCTGCTCCAGCACCGCCTTGACGCCGGGCACCAGGTTATCGGAAAAATCACCCTGTGGTTGAGACTGATTCACTGTTTTATCCTATGATTATGGGCCGCGTGAGCGTTGTTTTCAAGAAAATACTTGCCCTTGGACCACGGCCTCGGTTAAAGTGCGACCCATCTTACCTGCTGCGCGCAGGAAATCCAAGACCCGGAGCGTGCATGAAATTCAGAGTTTCCCCCCTGAAGTTTTTTCGGCTAAACAGCTTTGCCGCCGGCGCTGTTCTCTGCCTGGCTGGGCTGTTGCTGGCCGCGGGCTGTGCGCCCAAAAGCACCCGCGAAACCGTCCGGCAATATTCGCTGGCCCAGGAAGAAGACACCCTGAATATGGCCCCCCTGCCTTTTCCTCCACCCGATGACGGCACGCCG
>CAZNBK010000038.1:0-11024 GCA_964571105.1 uncultured Desulfovibrionaceae bacterium | reverse complement strand
CCAGGAACTGGAAGCCCTTAAATATCGCCCAGACTTCATGACTTCCCTCTCACCCGCCGCCGAAGAAGAAGTGCTGCTGCACTTTAAATTCTTCCTGCGCACCGGGCAAAAACGCTTTGCCCGCTATCTGGAACGCTCCGCCGCTTACCTGCCCTATATCCAGCAGGTTTTCGCCGCCAAGGGCCTGCCCGCAGATATCGCGTACCTGGCGCTGGTGGAAAGCGGTTTTAATCCCCTTGCCGTGTCCCCGGCAGGGGCCACCGGACTGTGGCAGTTTATGCCCAAAACCGGCGACCACTTCGGCCTGGCCCGCGACTGGTGGCTGGACGAACGCCGCGACCCCTACAAAGCCACCCACGCAGCCGCCGAATATCTGCTCCGCCTGCACGGCATGTTCAACGACTGGTCACTGGCCATTGCCGCCTACAACGCCGGTGAAGGCCGGATTATGCGCGCCCTGGAAAGCACCGGCGCCACCGACTTTTTCGACCTGTGGCAAAAAAACAGCTCCATGCGCCGCCGCGACCGCCTCAAGGACGAAACCCTGCAATATGTCCCCAAACTGGTGGCCGTTACCCGCATCATGCACCAGCTGCGCCTGCTCGGCTTTGACGCCCCCGATTACTCCCGGGCCTCCACCGTGGCCCCGCTCGAACTTTCCGGCGGCGTTGACCTCCTCGGTCTGGCCAAGGCCATGAACCTGACCTGGGATGAATTCGCGCAATACAACCCGGCTTTCTTACGCACAGTCACCCCGCCCACCCGCCCGGTCACCGTCTATGTGCCCATTGCCCATCGCGGCCAGGCCATGGCCTACCTGGACATGCCCGAAAGCCGCAGCTACGAAGAGTACAAAGTCGCCCGCGGCGATACCTTGCAAAAAATCAGCAAGGCCACCGGCGTGCCCGCCGAAGTCATCGCCCAGGTCAACAACGTCAGCCAGCTAAAAACCGGCCAGGTCATCATCCTGCCGCCCATGGCCGAAAACTACTTCCAAGCCGAAGAACGCACCCAGGAAATCGCCCGGGGCATGGGCACCTATAAAGTCAAAGCGGGCGACAGCCCCTATTCCATCGCCCGCGCCCATAAAGTGCCCCTGGATACCCTCCTGGCAGCCAACGGCCTGAACAAAAACAGCAAAATCCAGGTCGGGCAAACCCTGTATATCCCCGGCAAAGACGGCATCCAGGCCAACGGAGGCGGCAGCAACAAGACCTACAAGGTGCAAAGCGGCGACACCATCTCCTCCATTGCCCGCAAGCTGGGCGTGAACACAGATAAACTCCTCAAACTGAACAAACTCACTAAAAACAGCATCATCCGCCCAGGCGACGTCCTCCGGGTGCCTTAGACTTCCTTGCGGGGGAAACCATAAGGAACTGCGTCCCTTAAGGTTTCCCCCGCAAACTCCCCCTTCCTTAACCCCGATAGTTGTTTTGTCTATCTGCAGTATGTTGCCGCCAGTAAAGCGGCAGCCCCGCAGAGGCATCATCCCCTTACTTGCCTGGCATACTGTAGGAGCACACCGTAAGTAGCTTCCCATGCTTTGCAGAATCCTGCATATTAAAGCTGCCAAATCATAGTCTCACATAAAATTACCTGTAAGGAGAACTGCATTATGCTTATCGGCAAAACCGCTTTGCTGGTCATAGACATGCAAAACGACTTCATCGGACCCGAGGCGCCGTGCACCTGTCCGGGCGCGGAAGAAATAATCCCCCGCATCCGGACGTTGATTGACGCCTGCCGCGCGGCGGACATCCCGGTAATTTATACTGTGGAAGTACACCGGCCCTCCGGCATTGACTCCGGGCATGAACGCCGCAACCACTGCCTTACCGGCTCGCGCGGCGCGGCCATTTGTGACGAGTTGACCCCGGCTGCAGACGAACCCGTGATCGTTAAAACCCGCTATGACGCTTTTATGGACACCGACCTGTGCCATGTTTTGCACGGCTATAACGTCCGGGCCAACGACACCCTGATTATCTGCGGCCTGGCAACCAATATTTGCATACATTACACCAGCGCCGGAGCCTTCCAGCGCGATTACCACATCCGGGTGGTAGACGACTGTTGCGCCGGATATACCCCGGAGCTGCACGAAGGCGCTCTGGCCAACATCAGTATTCTCGGCCAGGGATCCCGGGTTAATTCTGAACGGATTTTGGCGGATATTGCGCAGTATCGCGCGTCCGCATAGCTTAGAAGCCATCTCATAATCAAAAAATGCTCCGATATATGCAGCTTATAAGTGAGGTTATATAAATCAACCCTAACAGCCAGGAGGAACCCATCCATGAAACGTTTAATCCAAACTATTTTGGCGGCCTTGGCCTTGTGTCTGCTCATAAGCGCCCCGGTCATGGCTGACGACACCTATACCATTAAATTCCAGTGCTTTTATTCGCCCTGGGGGCAGGCCATTCCTGAAGAGTTTGCCCGGATTATCGAGGAAGACAGCGGCGGACGCATTAAAGTTCAGCTGTTCAACGTGGGTGAAATTGCTTCTTCAGCCGATGTGCTCAAAGCCCTGCAAAGCGGTGTGCTCGACCTGGCTTACGGATATTCGGTTTACTTCTCAGAAATGCCCATGGCCAATATCCTTTCGGTGCTGCCCATGGCCTGGATGTCTTCCGAAGAGGGCGACCTCATTTATGAAAAATACGGCTTCGCCGATCTGGCCAAGCAGGCTTATGCCGAACAGGGCGTAACCTGGCTGGGCCTGATGTGGACCGCTTCGTATCAGTTTTTGTCCAAAACCCCCATTGCCAGCCTGGATGATATGCGCAAGATGAAAATCCGGGCGTCCGGCGCTTCGGCCAAAATGTTGCAAAAACTGGGTGTAAACACCGTGTTCCTGCCTTCGGAAGACTTGTATTTGGCCCTGCAAACCGGGCAGGTGGACGCCATTCTCTGGGGCGCGCCCTTTGAATATATGGAAGGCAAATTCTACGAAGCCGCCGGTTATATCTGCAATACGCCGGTGTTTGACCCCTCGGTGTGCGACGCGCTCATGAACAGCAAAACCTGGGAAAAACTGCCTGAAGACTTGCAGGCCAGTGTGCTGAAAGGCGTGGAATTCCTGAGCCACACTTACTATGACCGGGGCATGGCCGACAACGAAGAAGCGCTGTCCACCGTGTTCAAAGATAAAGACACCACCCTGTCTGATGCGGATATCGCGGAAATGACCAAGGCGGCCATGGAAGTCTGGGAAGAAGAAGCCGCCAAGGGCCCGCTGAACGCCAAAGCCGTGGAAGTTCTGCGCCAGGCCGCCAAAGACTTCGGTCGGTAAACTTGCGCTTAAAACCCGTGCGCAGACCCCGGAAGCCTGCGCACGGGCATAACGGATTTCTCTCCCGGGCCTGCTCCTGCTTCAGCCCAATGTCCAGAGCATGTCAGCATTGAAATTATCGCTGATCAGCGGCGGCTAATGCCGCCGGAGCTAGCCGAGAACCACGCTTTTCGGCAAAGCGCTCCCTCGAAATCAACTTTCAGGTTGATTCTGAGCCAGCTGCCGGGACAGGCGGGATTTGCTCCCGCGCTAGCGACAAGCAGCCTAAGATTCTCCAGAAGCCGGAGCAGGCCGTCGGGGGCGAGGGCCGCAGCCTTATTCAACAATAACATACGAGCCGCGCAATGAAGATATTTTTCCTAAAAACTGTCAAAGTTATCGATTTTACAACCGTCTGGACCGGGCGTTTATTCAGCCTGCTGATTATCCCGCTGATTCTGATCATCCTCTTTGAAATCGTCGCCCGCTATTTTTTCAACAGCCCCACCAACTGGGCCATGGAAGTAAGCACCATGGTTTTCGGGGTATACATGATCTGGTCCTGCGGCCCGTCATTGCTGGGCAAAGTCCAGGTGGTCATGGACGCTTTTTACAATAAATGGAAGCCGCGCAGCAAAGCCATCATGGACAGCCTGACTTATGTGTTTGCCTTTGTCTTCTGCCTGGCCGTGTTCCACCAGGCCACGGTTTATGCCGTGCAGTCCTGGCAGATTGCCGAGCACTCCCAATCCATTCTGGGGCAGCCGCTGTACCACTGGAAAACCATTATTGCAGCCGGAACCTTCATGCTCCTGATCCAGTCCATTTCCCAATTTATCAAAAACATCTGGTTTGCAATAACCGGGGAGGAACTGGTATGAGTCCTTATGAAGTAACCGCCATCATGTTTTCGGCCATGCTTTTCCTCATGTGCCTGGGCCTGCCCATTGCTTTTTGCATCGGGGGCATCGGCGTTATCGCCATTGTTACTGCCCTGGGAACAGACGCCCTGTCTCTGGTGTATTTTTCCATCACCTCCCTGGTAACCAATATCGTGCTCACGGCCATACCGCTGTTTATGTTCATGGGCTTTATGCTGCATTATTCCGGCGTGGCCCAGGGCATGTTTGACGCCCTGTATAAATGGGCCGGGGGCATTCGCGGCGCGCTCGGCATCGGCACAGTGGCCATCTGCGCCATAATGGCCGCCATGATCGGCATCAGCAGCGCCACGGTGCTCTCTCTGGGGGCCATTGTGGTGCCCGCCATGATCGCCAAGGGCTACAACAAACGTATGACCGTGGGGCTGGTCATGTCCGGCGGGGCCCTGGGTTTCCTGATCCCGCCCAGCATCATGATGATCATGTACGGCTTCATCGGCACGGTGTCGGTGGGCCAGTTGTTTGCCGCCGGTATGCTGCCTGGCCTGATGCTGGCCTTCTTTTACATGGTCTATGTGGGCGTGCGCTGCGCCATTTGCCCGGAAGACGGCCCGGCCCTGCCCGTGGAAGAACGCGCGAGCTGGCGGGAAAAATTTATTTCCCTGAAAGAACTGATTCCGCCCCTGCTCCTGGCCAGCACCATTCTCCTCTCCATTTTGAGCGGCGTGGCCTCGCCCACTGAGGCGGCGGCTGTGGGCGCGGCTTTTTCCGTAATTTGCGCGGCCCTGCGCCGCAACCTGACCCTGGAAATACTCCGCACCACCATCCGGCGCACCTTTGAGTTGTCCGGCTTTGTGGCGGTCATGCTCATTGCGGCCATTGTTTTCAGCAAAGCATACTCAAGCCTCGGCGCCACCATCATGATCCGCAACATGGTTCTCGGCCTGGATATTTCGCCCTGGGCCATTTTGATCATGATGCAGCTCAGCTTCTTTGTCCTGGGCATGTTTCTGGATGATATCGCCATTTTGTTCATGTGCATGCCCATTTACATCCCCATTATCACGGGCCTGGGCTTCAACCCGGTCTGGTTCGGGGTGCTCTATGTCATGAACATGCAGATGGCCTATCTCACGCCGCCTTACGGGCTCAACCTCTTTTTCATGAAAGCCGTGGCCCCCAAAGAAATCACCATAGTCGACCTCTACCATTCCATTATTCCGTTCCTGTTTATCCAGCTGGTCGCCTTGATACTGGTGATGGTTTTCCCGCAAATCGCCATGTATTTGCCGGAACTGCTGTTTAATTAGACGTATTGACACGGAGCTGTTTTGAATAAAGCGTCTGACACCCCCATAGCCCGGTTCTGCAACGATTGGTTTGCAGTTCAGCGCGTGCGCGAGCACATCTTTGCCGTAAGCGAACCCCGATATTACCAGAATAACTTCTCCTACCTGGTTGTCGGCAATGAGCTGGCTCTGCTGATCGATTCCGGGGCAAGCCTGGACCACGACATCAGCCGGGTGGTGGAAGCTCTGACCAGCAAACCCTATGCGGTACTGCCCACCCATTTGCACTTTGATCATTTGGGTGGGCTTACCCGCTTCAAGGAAATCTGGCTGGCGGATATCCCGGTTTTAAATGAATTCAAACAGACGGACGGACAATATCAGGTGCCGTTGTCCTACACCTTCGGCGGCAGTGAAGGATTTCATCTGCCGCCGTTTACCCCCTCCCGTCTGGTTAAACCCAACGAAATTATCGATCTTGGCGGGGTCAGGCTGGAAATTATCCTGGCCCCCGGGCACACGCCGGATGAGCTCGTTGTGTTCGCCCCGCAGGAAAACATCCTGTTCACCGGCGATTATCTGTATCCGGCCAGGCTGTACTGCGGAGATTTACCGGCCTATGCCGAGAGCACCAGACGCCTCCTTGCGATTGCCGATGCCGGCACCCTGTTTTTGGGCTCACACCCGCACAAGGATGCGCCGGAGGACTTGCCGCTCACGGATATTAATGATTTACGCGACTTGAATGCGTTCTTCATTGCCCGGGCAAACAACACCGCCGTGCTGTCGCCCGAACCGCTGAACCGACAGCGCTTTCAAACCGCAAAACACTACCTGGTCAATGAACGCATATCTTTTCTGGAAGATATTATCTGGGCAGACGGAACGCCGTACACGACCCGATAAACACTTGCAATAAACCACTAATTCAGACATACTGAGATTAGGCTGCCGACCTTGTTTTTCTTCCCTTCGCCTGAAACCCTTTCTATCCGGGATTGCAGCATGGCCACGGATATCCGCAAATCCGCCATAGAGCAGGAAGTGGACAGTATCTGCGCGAGTCCGGTCTTTGCTTCTGCCCCGCGCATGCAGCAGCTTCTGCGCTTTCTGGTTGAGCAGGCCCTGGCCGGCAATGAATCCCAGCTCAAAGCTTACACCATCGGTCTGGAGGTTTTCGGTCGTTCCGACGATTTCAATCCGCAGTCCGATCCGGTGGTCCGTGTAGAAATGCGCCGTCTGCGCAGCAAACTCAACAGTTACTATGCCGAGCATCCGGCCTGCGAAGTCATGGTGGATATCCCCAAAGGCGGATATATCCCCGAATTTATCGCGGCAAACAGTCCCCAGTGCCTCAGCCGCACAGACAGAAGCGCCGAGCTGCTCCACCTGGCCGCATCGTCGGAAATCGATATTTCAGTCATGGTCATGCCTTTTGAAGACTTGAGCCAGGATGACGATATGGAACGCCTGGGCATCGGGCTGGCTGTGGAAATAACTGCGGCCCTGACCAAATTTCCCAGAGTCTGTGTGGCCGGTTTGCACTATGTGCGCCAGATGCTGCGCCGGGGCTACAGCATGCCTGAAATGGCCAAGCTGACCAAATCGGGCTTTGTCATCTGCGGCAGCCTCCAGGTGCAGGGGCAAACGCTCCGCCTGGTGGTCGAGCTTACCGACGCCTCAACCGGGGTGCTGCTCTGCGCCAATTGCTTTGAATACCCTTATAATCCCGAAGATTTATTCAAGCTGCAAGATAAAATCACCTGGCAGGTGCTGAGCAGCCTGGCAGAATACCTGCACCTGGCCAGCAATTTTTTCCAAAACGCGCCCACGCGCATTGCCGAAGCCAAGCCGGATACCTATGAGGCCATCCTGCGCTATAGCGCCTGGGAGTCATCGCTGAACCCCGAGCATTTTTCCAAAGCCCGCAACGCCCTGGAAGAAGTGGTGGATATCAAGGGCATTTCACCGCAAACCGCGGCCATGCTGGCCGATATTTACGCCTCGGAATACAAATACGGCAGCGACCACACCCCGGATGCCCTGAACAAGGCTCTGGAACTTTCCGAGCAGGCCCTGTCCGAAGACCCCAATTCACCCATCGCCTGCCTGGCGCAGGCCATGTATTATTATTTGCAACGCGACCAGCGCCAGCTGCAAAGAGCCCTTTATCGGGTGGTTTCATTAAAACCCAACTATAATAATGTGTTATCGTCGGCAGCCGGTATGCTCATTTCTTCCGGTGACCTGGAAAAGGGCAAGGAGATCTTGGACAGCATGTCCGGGCAGAGCGAATTCATGCCCTGGTGGCACTACATTCCGGTGTTCATGCTCAACTACACCATCGGCAATTACGAGCACGCCCTGTATGCAACCATGCACATGCGCAACAACAATCATTTTTACGGGCCGTTGTTTTCTGCGGTGGTTTATACGCAGTTGAACATGAGAACCGAAGCCGAACAGGCGCTGCAAGAACTCCTGGCTGTTCATCCCGACTTTCCGGTCGCCGGACGGCGTGTCCTTAACGGCATCTTTTTCTTTGAGCAATCTGTGGATCACTTTGTGGAAGTGCTGGAAAAACTCGGCCTGCGCTTTTCCTGAGGCCGGGCAGATACTTGCCCCCGGCAGCCCGGGCTTAACCCGGCTGGCTCCACACGGCCCGGTCGTTGTGCACCCGCAAAATGCCCAGGGCCAGCCCCCGGTAATACAATCCGGCTTCTTTACCGTGCACCTGTAAATTGAGACTGTTGCCCTGCAGCAGGCGCTTGATCGGTTCCGGCTCATCCACATTCAATGCCGGACAATCTTCCGCCGCACGCATGAGCCCCCGCAAGCGGGGAGACGGCTTTACCAGGCCGTTGTTGAACCGGCCAAGGCCAAAACCGCGCCAGGAAATCTGAGGCGGAAAAATACTCCCGGCTTTTTCCGGCAAAAACAACAAGGTGTTGCCGATCCCCGCTACCTGTCCTGGCGGGAGTTTTTCAGCAGACAAACAGGGACCATCCAGGCACTCGCGGGGCAGAATATTTTCCCTGAAGCGCGACCAGCGGGCCGTTTCCGGATCCAGGCCCGGACCGCTTGGCGGTTCGCCCTCTTTGCTGAACAAGGCCACGAAAAAACCCTGTCCGTCGCCCTGCCCGCCGGGAATGCCCACCCGGCTTACCAGCTCACCACCTGCGCCGTCAGGGTTTACAAAAGTTTGGGGGCACAAACCCAGTTTTTCCACGGCCCAGACGATCTGATCTTCATTTTCCGCGCCATTGGTGGTGCAAGTGGAGTAGACCAGCCGCCCGCCGGGCCGCAACAACTGCGCGGCCTTGGCCAGCAAGCGCCGTTGCAGGCCGATCAGGGGTTTTATCTTCTCGCCCTGCCACAGCTTGGTGACCTTGGGATGCCGCTCCGCTGTACCCCAGCCGCTGCACGGCGGATCGAGCAATATGTAGGCAAATGACTCCGGAGAAAAGCCCAAAGCCTGCCCCTCGCCCTTAACCGTTACCGTGGAAAATAAATTCAGAACTTCCAGGTTGCGGCGCAAGTTGGCCAACCGGGACGGGTTGGGTTCATTACCGGCCACCAGGCCGTCCGGGCCGGTCAATTGGGAGAGCAAGCCTGTTTTGCTGCCGGGGCTGGCGCACATGTCCAGGACCACCGCGCCCTGTGGCGGGTTGAGCACCAGGGGCGGCAGCATGGAAGAACGATCTTGAATGTAAATGAGTCCGAAAAAAGCCGCCAAACTGGAACCCAACGGCTGCGGCTCGTGTGTGAGCCGGTAAGCCAGCGGCCAGATGCCTTCCGGCGTGAATTCAAAGCCCTCGTCCTGCAGAAGGGCAAGAACTGTTTCTTCTTGACCGGGCGGGCAAACTACCCGAAAAAAACGTGTGGCCGTCTGCTTGTCCATGCGCGCCAGTATAGCGCATTCTCCGCCCGGGCAAAAGGATTATTCGCCCCGTTCGGGCGCAGGTTAAGGTTGCTTACTTGAGCGAGACATATTATATGGGCGGGGTAAAAGGGACTTAAAGGAACAGGTGATCCTGTTCACCGCTAAATAAAAAACAAACCCCAAGGTTGTGCCAAGGAGCGTTTATGAAGTTGTGTTTGCGCCTCAGTGCGTCCTTAATGTTGGTCTTATTACTGGCCGCCACAGCGGCTGCCGCGCCCAAAGGTTATGCCGTGGCTCCCTTTCAGGTGAACGCTCCGGGTGATTACGCGCATTTAGAAAAAGCCATCCCCCAAATGTTGTCCTCCCGCCTGTTTTGGCAGGACCATTTCCACTCCGCCAAACAGGATGCCGCGCTTAAAGGCAGCTCTCCGGCCTCAACAGAGGCTGCCGCATCTTTGCGCGGCAATCTCGGCGTTGACTACCTCGTCTGGGGCGATGTCAGCGTTATTGGAAAATCCTCCACCCTGAATGTGAATGTCATTGACAGCGCAGGCCAGGTCTGGAGCAAATCGGCCCAGACTTCCGTGGAAGATATGATCGGCGGTTTGCAACGCCTGGCCGACAATATCAGCGCCGAAGTATTCAAGCGCCCGGCAGCCGGTATTTCCTCGCAGCAGACCCTCAATGAGCAGCCCCGCGTCATCCAGCCCCTGAACCCGGATATGATTTCCAATGAAACCGATGCCAACGCCGTGTATCTGAACCCGCAATTCCGCTATGAGGGCTATACCGGTGACGACGCCTATATCCGTTCCCAGGCCCTGAACTTCCCGTCCGTGGGGTTTGCCGTGTCCGACGTGGACCTGGACGGCAAAAACGAAATTCTGGTCCTGGAAGATCACCGCTTGCACGTCTTTACCTTCCGCGACGGCAAGCTGGTGGAAATCGGGCTTCATGAGTTCTCGTATATGACCAACTGCCTGAAAGTGTCCGTGGCCAAAGTGGATTCCGGCCTGCCCAAGATTGTCATTGCCGCGCAGGACGATCGGGGCGGACCTGCCTCGATCATCTGCACGTTCAGCAACGGCACAGTCAACATCGAACAGGATAAAATCCGCTACTACCTGAATGCGGTCAAAGAACCCGGCACCCTGCGGCCCATGATTATCGGCCAGGCTGCCGAGACCTCTTCCAACAAATTCAAGGCCGGCATCATGGAAATGATTCCCAACCAGGGCACGCTTATGACCGGCAGCTTGCTTGACATGCCCAAGGACGCCACGGTGTTTTCCTTTGCCTATCTGCCCGGCGGCACCAAAGACGAAGATCACATCATTGTGCTCAGCCCGGAAGAACGCCTGCGCGTTTACACCGCCAGCGGCGCCCGCCTGTATGAAACCGAAGAAAACTACTCCGGTTCCGCCGTGGGCTTTCCCATGACCAAAGACATCAAGGGCCTGGGCAAAGACCGCGACTTTATCCCGGATACTTATTACATTCCCCTGACCATGATTCCGGTGGACCTGGACGGCGACGGTCGCTTTGAAATGCTGATTAACCGGCCCATCTCCACAGCGGCCCAGTTCTTCCCCAATTACCGCTTTTTCCCGCAGGGCGAAATCCATTCCATGTACTGGGACGGCATCGGCCTTAACTTGTCCTGGA
The DNA here is from genome assembly GCA_964571105.1 of uncultured Desulfovibrionaceae bacterium. Lineage (GTDB taxonomy): Bacteria > Desulfobacterota > Desulfovibrionia > Desulfovibrionales > Desulfovibrionaceae > JAVBRZ01. The sequence continues at coordinate 29 of CAZNBK010000038.1, read as the reverse complement.
AGACCCGGCGTATAAAAGGCTCGGTGATC
>CAZNBK010000037.1:0-13605 GCA_964571105.1 uncultured Desulfovibrionaceae bacterium | reverse complement strand
GTTCACAAATCTCATCGACACCGGAGATTTTCTGCCCAGCCTGAGCAGCATCCAGCCGGTGGACGGCAAGGCCTCGGTGTATATCCTGGACAGCCTGGGGCGCTATCTGATCGCGCCCAAGCCCACTGCCGGAACCGCCACCCCCCTGGGGGTGGCCGATGCGGAAGTGGTCTCGACAATGCTCAGAGAAAGAACCGGCTTGATCCGGCACCTCACGGAAGACGTCATTGCCGGGGAACGCCGGTATTATCTGGAATATTTCACCTATATGCCGGAATACGACTGGCTCGTTGCCGTGGGCGGATATGAAGACGAGCTGTATGCTCCGCTGACTGAATATATCCGCTATCTGGTCGGCCTTATGATTGTCGGCGGCGCGCTCGGTTTTCTGCTCAGCTGGCTCTTGAGCACGCATATTACCGGACCGCTGCGGCGTTTGAAAGACCAGCTCCGCTCTGCGGCCAAGGGCAATCTCAACGCCCGCGCCCTTCCGGAAACCAATGACGAAATCGGCGCCATGTCCGAGGATTTTAACGCCCTGATGGTAGACATTACCGAGCAGGCTTATTCCTTGGAAAAATTGGTGGATGCGCGCACCAGCGACTACCGCGAGCAGATCGGTCGCTTGCAGAAAGAATCTGCCGAGCACCAGGCTTCAGAAGAAGTGGTCAGTGACCGTCTGGGCACCTACGTCAATCTGATCAATTCAATTCCAAACCTGATTTGCACCCGCAATCTGGACGACCGCTACGTAGCCTGCAATGACTCCTATGCCCGAATTTTTCTCGGCATGCCCAAAAATGTAATCGTCGGTAAAGCTGTGGAAGATTTTCCCGAAGTGTTCGGGCCGCAGCTCCAGCAAAAAATAATGCAAATGGACCACCGGGTGGTTAAAAACGATGTCGGCTATCTCAGCCGCAATCTAACGCTGAAATGCGCCGACGGAAAAGTGCGCACCTTCTGTTGCACCACGGCGGCAAGAAAAAATAGCCAGGGAGAGATTCTGGGGGTGGTCAACATACTCACCGACATCAGCTACCTGGAACTGGATGAAGAAGTTATATATTGATGCCGTTGTCGGCTGCTGCAACTGATCGGTGCTGAAAGCCGCAGTCGCCAGGCTGGAGCGTTCGGCATTGGGGTAACAGAAAAAAGCTCCGGAAGCACCGCGCTTATCAGCCGGGCAATCCCGAGCAGGAGTTTGGAATATGAATGGCGTGCCCAGGGTCATGGCCGTGCATGATTTATCCGGTATCGGACGCAGCTCACTGGCTGCGGTTATTCCGGTGTTGTCCACTCTGGGGGTGCAAACCTGCGCCTTGCCCACAGCGATATTGTCCACGGACACCTCACAGTTTACCGGTTTTTCTTTTTTGAGCCTGACCGGCGAAATGCACAAATTCATCAACCACTGGCGAACACTGGGCTTGCGCTTTGATGCCATTTACAGCGGTTTTCTGGGTTCCGCCGCACAAGTGGACATCGTGCACGCCTGCCTCGACGAGTTTGGGGGTCCGGAAACTCTGGCGGTCATCGATCCGGTGCTTGGCGATAACGGCAATTTATATGCGACCATGGACAACGAGATGGTTGCGGGCATGCGGCGGCTGGTGTCCAGAGCCGATGTAATCACACCCAACCTTACCGAAGCCTCCCTGCTCCTGAATGAACCGTGCCGCGCCGCCTTGAGCGTTTCAGCCGCGCGGGACTGGCTGCGCCGACTGTCGGGTCTGGGGCCGCGCGTGGTGCTGATCACCAGCGCCGTGCTCGACGATGACGCCTCCGGCAGCTACGTGCTGGTATACGAGCGCAAGCCCGGCAACAAGGAGTATTTCTGGCGGGTTAGCTGTGAGTATATTCCGGCTGATTTTCCCGGCACCGGAGATATTTTCACTTCGGTGCTCACCGGCTCGCTGTTGCGCAACGAAGATCTGACCATTGCCTGCGCAAGGGCCATGCGCTTTGTGGCTACCGGCATCAGGGAAAGCCTGGCCATGCAAGCGCCCAGCCGGGAAGGCATTGTTCTGGAAGCGGTGCTGGGCTTTCTGAACGGCCCTTTGTCGGCAACACATTGCGAGCCCTTGCCCGACTAGACGTTAACGCGCGGCGCGGGCTTGACCGGGCGGAGGCGCTTGGGGTTTTTCTTTTCCTTTGCGCGCAAAGCCATTACAGCCGGACAACAATATTCTGAAAAGCAGAGTAAAACATGAACAAAAATAATTTGCCCATTGGCCTGTTTGACTCCGGCGTGGGCGGTCTGACCGTGCTGGCGGCGGTGCGCTCCCGGCTGCCTCTGGAAAATATCATCTATTTGGGAGATACCGCCCGGTTGCCGTACGGCACCAAAAGCCGCGAGACCATCCGCCGCTATGCGCTGCAATGCGCCGGACAATTGGTCAGCCGGAAAATAAAAATGCTGGTGGTGGCCTGTAATACCGTCAGTTCCACGGCCCTGCCCGATCTGGCCGCAACTTTTCCCGACATTCCCGTTGTCGGGGTTGTGGAGCCGGGGGCTGTCGCCGGATGTGCGGCCTCCCAAACCGGACGCCTGGCGGTCATCGGCACCAAATCAACCATTGAGGGCGGCGCTTACCAGCGGGCCATTCTCAAATTGCGGCCCACCGCGCAGATCACTGCCCTGCCCTGCCCCCTGTTCGTCTCCCTGGCCGAGGAAGGGCTGGTCAACGGTCCCATTGCCGAGGCCGTGGCCCGGCACTACCTCGACCCGGTATTCTCCGGTTCCGGGCATCCAGAACCGGACGGGCCAGACTGTCTGGTGCTCGGCTGCACACATTTCCCGCTGCTGCAAGAAACCATTGCCCAGGTTGTGGGGCCGCGCGTGCGCCTGGTGGACTCGGCGGCCACCACTGCCGAGGCTGTGCAGGAAATACTCCAGGCCGCAAACCTGGGCAGACAAGCGCAAGAGCCGGGGCAGACCCATTTTCTGACCACAGACGACCCGCAGCGCTTTGCCTGCTTGGGCAGGCAGTTTTTGGGCACAGGCATAAACCCGGAATCTGTGGAGCTGGTGGACCTGTGACCCAGGCCGCAGTTGGTGCGTTTAAAGCACTTTTTACTGAAACTATAGGGCAGTGGCGTAGGGCGGCTTTACCGACCGCGAAGCGATCTCTACGAAAAAGCTCCTGCCAGGACTGAGCGGAGCGAACGAATTTCAGGCGAAAAAAAACAGGGCGCGGATACCACGCCCTGTTTCTCAAAAATCAAGATTTAGTTGACTTCTTCTTTCAGCACTTTGCCGGCGGTGAACTTCACAGCCTTGCTGGCGGGAATGTTGATTTCTTTGCCGGTGCGGGGGTTACGGCCCTTGCGAGCGGCGCGCTGGACCACTTTAAAGCTGCCGAAGCCGGTGAAGGTCACGGAGTTGCCGGACTTGAGAGCTTCAGTCAGAGAGTCAATGGTTGCATTAAGAACTCTTTCAGCCTGGGCTTTGGAAGCCAGACCGGCCTTGGCACGAATTTGATCTACCAGTTCAGCTTTGGTCATTATTTTAACTCCATCCAAGATTTAGTTTAGCGACCGGCGCCTTTCGCCTACCGCGTTATTTATTGTTTATTTTCTAGGCAATGAAGCGGGGTCTGTCAATGGTATTTGTCCAACGAAAAGGTTAAAAGCCACAAAGTTTTGCCTTTTCGGGCGGGTTGCGGTACATTAAGAAATGGGCAAAACTTGCGGCACAATTTGAATTGTCGAAAACTGCGCCGCGAATACATTGATTATATTGAATGTTTTTTAAAACCATTTCTTCGTTTCCGCCTAACCGGCAGCCGGAGTAAGGGGATTGCCAAGATGATAAAAATTAATAAAAAATTTTCTTTACCTGCCGTGATTGTGCTGCTTTCAGTTCTGGCAGCCGGGTGCGCCGGTAATGTGGTAAACTTAAAATATGTGGCCACCGGACCCACCCTGCAAAACACCGGAAAATCCGTCATCGTCCAGGAACTGGTCGATCAGCGGCCCATGCCAGAATTGGGTAAACGGGAGAACGGCGATTATTTCACCTCAGATGTGCGCATTACCGATTGGGTAAGCCGGGCTCTGGCGGACGAATTTGCCAGGCAGGGCGTAAACGTCGCCTACTCCGGCGAGGGCTACATGGCCCTTTCCGCGCCCACCATCAGCGGCACAGTGGATATTCTGCGGCTGGAAGAAACCGGCACCACCTCATTTGTGGCCGACATGAAAATCACCTTGCAGCTGCATGACTCCTCGGGCAAGTTCATCTATCAGGAAAGTTTCTGGGGCAAGCAAACTGCCCGGTTCATGCCCAATGAAAACAACATCTCCAATCTGATGAGCGACACCCTGCGCGACCTGATTGCCCCGGCTGCCCAGGCCATGGCCAAGCGGCTGTAGCAAATTCAGTAAAAAATACTTCTGGAGATTGTTTCAAACATAAAAAAGCGCCGACAAGCCAACTTGTCGGCGCTTTTTTATACGACTTTCAAAATTAAACAGATCTATCTTTGGTCTTGCGTCAATCCTGCGGGCATCGCGAAGCAGGCACTTCTGATTCAGCCAGGTTTAAGCCAAAGCTTCTTCCCACTCGCGGCCAAGCGGCGTATCAAAGCCAATGCCGCAGAGGGTGTCTTTAATCCAGACTATTTTCCCCTTATGCCCTTCCAAAATGCCGTTAAAAACCTCCGGGCCGCTAAGCACCACATAGGCGGACCCGGCCACGGGCAGCGGCCTGGGCATGGTGGGCGGCAAATTCAACATGGCCCCGCCCCGGCTCAAGTTCAAAAGCATGCAGGTTGCGGTGATATCTTCTGAAAAGCGTATTTCCACAAAATAAAGGTTATCCAGAGGAAATCGTTTCGCAGCGCGGCGGTCATCCATGGCGTTACTCCCTACTTCTTTATAAATGGCACATTATTGTCCGGCTAAAAAACGAGGCTGGCGATACTTACCAAAAACATCCGGCGGCTCGGCCAAGCCCGGACAGCCCCGCCTCAATGGCCCAGTAAAAAATCCAGGTATTGCCTGGCCACTTTCATGTCCGGGTTCAGTTCAAGCACCTGCTCAAGTATTGACCTGGCTTCGGCGTTGCCGCCCATCTCATGATACACCCGGGCCAGGTTGAACAAGACGTTGGTGTTCTCCGGTTCCGCCTGTAACGCTTTATAGTAATAAAAAATGGCCTGGTGGTGGTTGGCGGACCTGCGGTGGCTGATGGCGGCTTCCACCAGAATATGCGTGAAATCGCTGACTACGTTGGAAAAATCCGCCTGGCCGATCACCTCGCGAACGATTTCATCCTCCGGCTTGCGACCGTTGTTTTGACCGGGCAGATCGCGTACCCGGCGGCACAGCCGCTGCACGGCATCCAGCAGTCCCGCGCTTTGGGCGGTATCCCTTTTGGGGGCAGCTTCATCAAACACCCGTTGCAGCCCCAGCAACGACTCGGTCCAAACCACATGCATGGCTCGGCCAGCCGGGTGAAATTCGCTCAAAAACTCATCCTGAGTGAGAATATAGGTATCCACCTCAAAGGCATTGTGCTCTTTAAGCGCCACTGCCGGGTAGGCTTCCGAGGCGTGCGCCATAACCAGGAACCCAGGCGGCCCGTTTTCCCATAAGGGCGGCGGCAATTCAACGTCTTTGACGAAAAAGCCCAGAAGCTTCAAATTCATACGCAGGCCCCTCAGCCGAAACGAGATGCATGTTGCCTAGTTATTGTCGTACATCCAGAGCAGATTATTGGCAACCGCAGTTTCATACAGCCGCCGCACTTCGCGCAGCGGCAGCTTGCCCTCACCTCTGAATTCCCGCCAAATAGCCTTTCTGGTAACTATATTGGCCAGAAAAAAACAGGTGGGCGCAGCGGCCAGAAGCGCCCCTCCCACATAGGGAGTAAAAAAAACAAGCGCGATTATGCCCAAAACCAAAAACACAGGTCCCAGCATGCTCAAAAGCGCCCCCGGCCAGCTCTGCACCCAACCCTGCTTGATCAGAGCCACATAGGCTGCCTGGTCAAGGGTCAGGCGGCGGGCAAAGCTTTCATCCGTTGCCAGCTTATCGGCAAATTCATCATAGGACATCTGCCGTAAAATATTCGGATGCTCTTCCAGTTCAGGCATGGCTATCTCGATTTCCGGACGGTGTTTCAGGCAATACGCACGCGGACAAAACGTTTTTTGCCCAGCTTAAGCACATGCTCGCCCGCGGGCAAGGGCGCTGTTTCATCAGACCAGCGCTGATCATCAACGCTCAAAGCGCCTTGCCGAATCAAACGGCGGGCTTCGCCGCGCGAGCCGACCAGGCCGCCCTTCTCCAGTATGGCCGGAGCGGAATTTTCATCAGCCCCGCCGATGTCCAACACTGCCATGTCTTCGGGCACACCGCCCTTGGCAAACACGGCGTTGAACTCTTCCTTGGCCTTCAGGGCCGCAGCATTGCCGTGGTAGCGCCCGGTAATTTCAAAGGCCAGCGATTCCTTAACCGCCTTGGGGTGGGCATCGCCACTGGCCACTTTTTGCTTGAGCAGCCCGATGGTCTCCAGACTGACATCGGAAATAAGCTCGTAATAACGCCACATCAGCTCGTCGGACAGGGACATCAGTTTGCCGTAAATCTCGTTCGCCGGTTCGGTTATGCCGATATAATTGCCCAGCGACTTGGACATCTTCTTGATCCCGTCCAAACCTTCCAGCAGAGGTGTGGTCAAGATGCACTGCGGCTCCTGCCCATAATGGGACTGCAAATGACGGCCCATGAGCAAATTAAAGCGCTGATCTGTGCCGCCCAGCTCTACATCGGCCTTAAGCGCAACCGAATCATACCCCTGGATCAACGGGTACAAAAATTCGTGCACGGAAATGGTCTGCCCGGTCTCGTAGCGCTTGCGGAAATCTTCGCGCTCCAGCATGCGGGCCACGTTGTACTGCGAAGCCAGCTTGATAAAATCCACAGAAGACAGCCCGCTCATCCAGGCGGAGTTGAAAGCCACTTCGGTCTTGTCCGCGTCCAAAATTTTAAAGACCTGAGCCTTGTAGGTCTCGGCATTATCGAGCACCTGCTCGCGGGTCAGGGCCGGGCGCGTGTCCGACCGACCGGAAGGATCGCCGATCATGCCGGTAAAATCACCGATAAGAAAAATAACTTTATGGCCCAGATCCTGAAAATGCTTGAGCTTCTGGATGAGCACCGAATGCCCGAGGTGCAGGTCCGGCGCGGTCGGGTCAAACCCGGCTTTAACCCGTAAAGGTTTACCCCGGGCCAGTTTTTTACGCAGTTCGCCTTCATCGATCAGGTCCACTGCGCCGCGCTTTATCAACTCCATCTGCTTGTCTACATCAATCATTTACCGCGCTCCGCTGCATGTTTTTTCAATTTATGTCCGGCTGCAAATTTTCCGCAACCGTATAACCGAGAATCATTGCCGCTTATCCGCCCGCTTGTCAACCAACAGGCCCGCCGCCTAAAGAGTGCTGCGCCCGGCTCGGGCAAAAGGGAGCCGCCCCCCTTATTACTTAATCCTTACCAGCCCCAAATCCGTGGTCCGCCCTGTGGCATCGTCGATATCGGCCCAAAGTCCGTTCAGGGACGGCGTGCCTTTGGCAGGCTTGAACTGCGTGGGCAAGCCGCTGATAAAACGGTTGAGGCTGGGCCTGTGGTCCATGCCGATAACCGAGGCCTCCACACCGCACATGCCCAGGTCGGTGAGGTAGCCCGTGCCTTCCGGCAAAATCTGCGCGTCATTGGTCTGTACATGGGTGTGCGTGCCTGCAACCAGCGAAACCGAGCCATCCAGAAACCAACCCAGCGCTTTTTTTTCGCTGGTGGCCTCGGCATGAAAATCCACAATCCTGACTTTAACGTCAGCGGGCACCTGGCTCAGCAATTCCTGAGCCGCCCGGAAGGGGCAGTCGAGTTCAGCCAGAAAAACCCGGCCCAGAAGATTGAGCACCGCAATCTTGCGACCATCGGCCAGCGTGTAAATACCCAAACCCCGACCGGCCGCGCCGGGCGGGTAATTGGCGGGCCGGAGCAGGCGCGCCTCTTTATCCAACGCCGGATAAACATCTTTATGACGCCAGATATGATTGCCCGAGGTGAGCACATCTATGCCCAGACCTAGCAGTTCGCTCATGTTTCCACGGGTCAGGCCCACACCACCCGAGGCATTCTCGCCGTTGGCGATAACCATGTCCGGACTCAGCTCGCGGCGCAGGCCGGGGAGCAGGGCTTTTATAGCCGCACGTCCGGGATTGGCGAAGATATCGCCGAGCATCAAAATTCTCATGCCCAGTATTTACTTTATTTTTGCACAGAAGACAAAGGCGGAACATTCTAGAGCAGCTTAACTTTGAAATGTTACAAAACTCGAATGCCGAACGCTGTCTTTAAAATCAGAAGGCAAAAAGACATTTCCCTTATAGATACGCAAAATCCAAGGCGATTTTGCGAAGGGCACGCGCTGCTTGACCTTATCGCATGCCTCTCGGTCCCGCCATGAGGCGACAATCTCAAACCCAAAAGACCCCAACAGCGCAAGGGCAAACCAATGCGTTTTTTGCCTGGATTAATGGAACGTCCAGTGCTATGTCGATATGCTCAAGGTTGCGCCTGTGGCGCTGCCAGAGCATTTCAGCAAGGTTAAAATGCTCTAAAACATACAAGGAATTATCCATGAAAAAACAATCCGGATTATTGTCGCTGTTTGGTTTAATGGCGATCATATCCCTGCTGGCAATCGGTTGTGCCGGGCGCTCCGTAAGCCTGGGCAAATCACCCACGCTCAAGGCGCAGGAGCTGTATATTCAGGCCCTGGATATGGAAACCAGCGCCAGCTCAGGGGAAGAATACCAAGCTGCGGCGGCAGTCTATGCCCGGGCCGTGCGCGCCGGAAGCCCCGAAGCGGCCTGCGCCCTGGCGGAAATGTATCGGGACGGCATGATTCCGGCTGCCGCCAAGTCCGGAGAAAGCGAGCAGGAGGCCGTTGAGCGGGCCGCGTTTGCTTTATACGTACAAGCGGCCAGGGCCGGTTATGTCCCTGCCCAGTACCAGACCGCCGTGCTGTATGCAGATGCGCGCGGCACTGCGCGGGACATGGCTGAAGCTCGAGCCTGGCTGCTCAAGGCCGGGGAAAACAATCATGCAGACGCCTTGTTGCAGTTGGGCCGGGGCTACGCGCAATATTGCGGCTGCGGGCCGGATTGTGACTGCGGCTCCACCTGCTCGTACGGGCTTGTCCGGGATTACGCGCAGGCCGTTTATTGGCTCGAGCGGGCAGCCGGGCACAGCGATTCGTACACGCGCGGCGAAGCCATGAGCCACTTGGGCAATCTGTACACAAAGGGCATGGACCACGAGCCCGACTATGCCCAAGCCGCCATCTGGTATCAGCGGGCGATTGCCGAAGGCCGGGTGGACGCCGAAGACTCGCTGGCGTTCATGTATATGCGCGGGCAAGGCGTGCCGCGCGATTATGAACAAGCAGTGCGCATGTATGAAGGCATTGTCAACCGCCACGGGGAAAGCCGCTACGGCTATAACCTTGGCGTCCTTTATTTTTACGCGCCGCAAGGCCCGGACAAAGCCCGGCGCAACCGGGAAGCCGTGCGCCTGTTCCGCGATGCAGCCGACAACGATTGGGAAGTTGCCCAAAGCGCCCTGGGCGAATGTTATGAATACGGCGTGGGGGTGCCGCGCAACTATGCGGAAGCGGCAAAATGGTATGGCCTGGCCGCCGAGCAGGGCTATGCCGACGCGCAGTTTCTGCTGGGGGACTTATACCGCCGGGGCCTGGGGCTAAAGCGCGACTACGCGGAGGCCAGGCGTCTGTATGAACAGGCTGCACGCCAGGGATCAGCCTGGGGCAAACGCGGCCTGGGCGATTTGTACTATAATGGATACGGCGTGGAGCAGGACTTGCCACAAGCCTTTGAATTTTATACATCCGCAGCCGACAACAATGATCAGGAAGCCATGTTCCGCGCCGCCGAAATGTTGGAGCGCGGCCTGGGCACTCCGGTGGATCTGGAAACCGCGGTTTACCTGTACAAACGCGTGGCGGACTTTCCATTCTACGCTGCGCGCTACTGGGATCCGGACAAGGTCCGGCAATATCGGGACAAGGCCAATGCCGCGCTGCAGCGGCTGGGATATTAATACCAAATAAAAGGCGGAAAAAAATGAATAAGCGTTTAGGGTTGTCTGTAGGTTTAATGGTGCTGGCGGTGGCTCTACTGGCGGGCTGCGCCGGCAAGGCCCCGCGTCTGGGCAAAGTGGAAACGCCCGAAGCCGTGACTTATTTTGACCAGGCCGGAGAGGCCTATTACGATGGCAACTATACAGAGACAGAAGCCTTGCTGCAAAAGGCCGTGCGCGCGGGCAGCCCTGAAGCTTCCATGTTCCTGGCCGATTTTTACGAATATGACTATGTGGAACTTTCTCCGGTCGTAAAGGCCAAAACCATCCGCAAGCTGATCAGTGATGCGGCTGAAAGCGGCTATCCCCAAGCCATCACGCAAATGGCTCAGATGTATCGGAACGGCCAATATGTGGACCAGGACGATGCCAAGGCCACCCAGTGGCTGCTCAAGGCCGGGGAAGCCGGAGATGTGGGGGCCATGGAAACCCTGGCCGACGGCTATCGCGGCCTGTGCGGTTGCGGCGTAAACTGCCCCTGTGGCCCGGATTGCCCTGCCAAGGCCAATCTCTGGCCGGTTGAGCGCGACATGGACAAGGCCGTCTTCTGGTACGGGCGCATGGTCGAGGCCGGCAACATTTACACCGCTTACCTGCTGGGCGATATATACACGGAAGGCCTGGAAGTGCCCGTCAATTATGCAGAGGCCTATAAATGGTTCAAGCTGGGCGCCGACATGGACGAGTATTGCTCCATGAACGGCCTGGCCAATCTGTACCTGGTGGGCCAGGGCGTGCCCAAAGATTACGCCATGGCCCGCGAGCTGTACATCCGCTCCGGCGAATTGGGCAACAGCGTGGCCGATTATAATTTGGCCGAGTTGCAACTTTACGCGCCCGCACCCTGGGGCAACACCCGCGAGGCCGTAAAGTTCATCAAAGCTCACGCGGAAAGCGGCGACAGCTACGCGCAGCTTACCCTGGGCGAAATGTACGAAACCGGTCGCGGCGTATCCCGCGATTACAAGCAGGCCCTGAAATGGTATAAACGGGCTGCCGACGCGGGCCAGTCCGAAGCCATGAACGCCCTTGGGGGCATGTACCGCCAGGGTCTCGGCGTAGTTGTAGATTATGCAGAAGCCGAAAACTACTTCACCCAAACCATCAGTTACTTCAACAACTGGGGCCACTACGGACTCGGGCAACTTTATCTCAACGGCCAGGGTGTTTCCCCTGACCGGGCCAAAGCCGCCGAGCATTTCCTGACTGCCGCCAACTTCGGCCACCAGGGGGCCATGCTCGAGCTGGGCAAACTGTATGAGCAGGACGGCAACCGGGCCGAGGCCGTGCGCTGGTATCGCGCCGCCGCAAACCACAACATCAATGACGTGCCGCGCAGCGCCTATACCCGCGAGTATGACTCCGCGCCGCTGGCCGCCAAGGCCAGGGTGGAGCTTAGCCGCCTGGGCGAATCCCTGTAAGGGGAACACCTTGCATAACATTGCTGTCCGGCTGAATTGGCCGGACAGCAGAGGCTTTGCGAAGAAAAACAGCCCGCGCGCAGATCTTGCCGCGCGGGCCTTTTGCAAAACGTCGCCCCGGCTTTTTGCGTAACCGACCTCGCCCCTGGCAACTCCATGCGGATTGGAGTAAAAAGATGCATGCCTACGGACACGGATAATCAAACCAGCCAACTGCCCGATTTTGCCGGGCACGAGGGCATGCTCAAACGGGCCTCGCTGGTAACGGCGGGCACGGCTCTGTCGCGCACGTTGGGTTTTATCCGCGACATTCTCATTGCGCATTTTCTGGGGGCCGGGCCAATTGCCGATATTTTCCTGGCTGTGCTGCGCCTGCCCAATATTCTGCGGCGGCTGTTCACCGAAGGCGCCGTCAGCATGCCGTTCATGCCCGCGTATCTGAGGCTGGCCCATCAGGAAGGCCCAGGCAGGGCCGACGCCTTTGCCCGTGCAATCAGGGCCTGGATACTGGCCGGCGGCGGATTCTTTTGTTTGCTGGGCCTGATTTTTCCCTTGCCGCTGTTGTTTGTGCTGGCCCCGGGCCTGCTCGAGCGCATGCCCGATGCGCCGTTCGCGGCCATGCTCATGCGTATTTCACTGCCCTATGTGCCGCTGCTCCTGTTTGTCTGCGTGAGCGCGGCCCTGCTGCAAAGCCGGGACGATTTTCTGGCTCCGTCTTTGGCCCCCTGTATTTTGAACATCTGCCTGATCCTTCCCCTGCTGGTCATGATCGGCAGCGGGCATCTGAATTTTGCCCACCCCGGGCCGCAAACCGCGCGCGCTGCCGCCCAGGCTTTGACCTGGGCGCTGCCGCTGGCCGGGTTGGTGCAGGTGCTGTATCTGGGACGCGCCCTCAGGCGCAGGGGCTTTTCCGGACGCGGGCCGTTTCAATGGCGCGACACGGCTGCGGCAAAATTGGGGCGAATGCTGCCCGCCAGCCTGTGCGTGACCGCGGCGCACCAAATTTGCGTACTCATCGCGGTCATGGCTGCCTCGTTTCTGCCCGAGGGCTACATCACGCAGGTACATTTCGCCGACCAGCTCATTGAGCTGCCCCTGGGCATTTTCGGCATGGCCCTGGCCGTGGCCGTGCTCCCCTCATTCAGCGCGCTCACCGCGCCGGACCGGCGGGGGGAATTGCAGGATGCGGTAGGTTTAAGCACGCGCCTGACCTTGTTTGTGGCCTTACCGGCCACTGCCGGATTGTTCGGTCTGGCCCGGCCCATAGTGGACGTGCTCTTCGGACACGGCGCTTTTACGCAATCCGCTGTGGACGGGTGTGCCGCGCTATTGAGCGCCTATGCGCTTTGCCTGCCCGCTCTGGCCGCCGCCCGCCCCTTGATCGCGGCGGTGCATGCCTTGCGCAAAACCGCTCAAGCCGCCAGGGCCGCTCTATGGGCCTTTGCCGGTACGGCCCTGACTTGTGGCGCAGCGGCAGCCCTGGCCTCTGCCGGGTTTGAATCGCCCCTTGCCCGTTCCGCTGCGCTCGGCCTGGGCATCAGTCTGGGGGCTTATATTTTCCTATGGCTGTTGCTCCGCGCTCTGGCCCGGGAAGGCGCGGCCCCGCATCTGGGCAAAATTTTGGCGGGCATGCCTTTACCGCTCGCCCTTAGTTGGGGCATTGCCGTGGTATGCCGGACCTGCGCCACCCTGTGGCCGGAATTGGCCGTGTACTGGCTGGTCCTGCTCATTCCAGCCTGTATAATCGCTTACACCGGCGCATGCTTGGCTGCCCGCAACCGTGAAATCCTGCTGCTCCTGCCCAAGTTCAAAAACCGCCGTAAATAAAATACCTTCGCAATTACTTGCCCGGTCGCGTCAATCAGACAACTCTAGACTCTTTAATTCTTGCTGGTCTTTTGTCTGGATTTTTTTTAGAGTCCCGGCAGCGCAGACTTTATCGCGGCCTCCGCCGGGGTGCCGAGAACCATCCCCAAGCAGGGAATTGAACGCGCAGCTCCTTTGATAAAAAAAA
>CAZNBK010000036.1:9163-13724 GCA_964571105.1 uncultured Desulfovibrionaceae bacterium | reverse complement strand
CTTCGCTGCACCAGAGCATTTTATCAATATATAATTTCAATGTTAAAATGCTCTAGAGCCACTTAAAACCAAAATTGTTGACACCAAATTCGAGGCAAGCTATCACCTTGCGGTTATCCACGCGCGCCAGTAGCTCAGTCGGATAGAGCACGTGCCTTCTAAGCACGCCGTCGTGGGTTCGATTCCTCCCTGGCGCGCCATTTTTCAGAGATTTGGGCCGTGATGAAAGTCACGGCTCAATTTTTTTATGGTCGGTAGAGCTTTTTAACCTTGGGATTATATATTTGGTTAAATGCTCTGGCGTCGCCAGGGCTACGGTAGCCGTTAACCAAGCCTCCTAGCAGCGCGGAGTAGAACGAGGCGCGCCCGTTACCTTAGCACGCACGCAAGCGAAGGTTACGGACGAGGCCCGCAGGGCGTTCGCACAGGACGTGCGAACGAAAGGTTTGCGCTGAGGATTTGCAGCGTGCATGCCGGGGATGTCAGGCGGGTTTCGGAGTAATCCCGGCAATACTTTTGATTGGCACAATAAAAGAAATGCCCGCACCTGTTTTTTCAAGAGAAGCCACTTTGCTCAAACTGGCCAGAATGTCCTGGCTGATGCTCTCCGGCACGGCGCAAAGCACAATGTCTTTTTCTAACTCTATGGGAACTTCAAACAGCATGACCACGTCCTGCGTTCCGCTTCCGGAGCCCTTTAAAAGAGTAGCGCCTCCGGCCCCGGCGTTTTTCGCCGCTTCGATGACCGTGGCTCCAACGCCCTTGTTTACGATGGTTACAATCAAATCGTAATTTTCTTTTATCATCTTGCGTACCTTTAGATTTTCCCAATAAATCTGAGCAATCCATCGAGAATTGTGTAAGGGTGGGGCGGACAGCCCGGGATAAACAAGTCCACGGGCAAATGCGGAGGGACCCCTTTCGCGTCTTCTTTCAAATTGCTGAACAAGCCTCCGGAAATAGCGCAAGCTCCAACAGCCACAATAACTTTGGGCGTGGGCATTACCGCATAGCATTTTTGCATGGCCAACTGCATGTTTCTGGGCACCGGCCCGGTCACCAGCATGGCGTCGGCATGGCGGGGCGAGGCGACATAATCAATGCCAAAGCGCGCCAAATCAAAAACAATCGTGCCCAGAACGTTGCAGTCCGCTTCACAGGCATTGCACCCGGCTGCCGAAACTTCGCGGATTTTGAATGAACGCTTGAAATAAGGCCGTATTTCCTCAGCCACCGGGTCCAGGGCAACCGCAGTTACTGCTTCCGGTCCGTCAAGGCTGGGCGTGATGAGCAGATCTTCGCGCCGGGTGGCCGCCAGGCGGTATTCCCTGGTGAAAGAGATTGCCTGGGCCGGGCATTGCCCGGAACACCGAGCGCAAAAGGTACACAAGCCCATATCCAGGCTCAATTCGTCATTGTTCAGGGCAAGCGCCCCGCTGGGGCAGATTTCCCGGCAGGCGGAGCAGTCTTTGCCCTGGCAAAGTCTGCACTTGGCGGCGCTGATATGGGGTTTGCCGATGAAACGCTCCGGCAGCACTGCCTGCCCGCGCGGGTACGGCACGGTGCGGTATTTTTGGAGAAGGCGTTCGGCGATAATAGAAAGCATAATGACGCGCCCTTGTTACTTATAAATCATGTCCGCAGTATGAAAGATTGAAGCTTTTATTACAAAGCGGAAAATCGGATATCTGCTGCAGCCGCATGGCTATAGCCAGCCCGAGCCAGTTGTGAAACGACGGATCGACTATTTTATACGTGCCGATACCGCCTGCGTTATCGGTTATGGCGATGTGGCAGATCTCCCCACGCCAGCCTTCCACCAGAGAAACGGCGATGTGGTCCGGAAGCAGTGTAGCGCTGCCGCATTCGGATTGCAAACTGTCCGCACTATCGTTCTTGCCCGGTATCTGGCCGAAAATGCGCTTGATAAGGGCGACGGATTCTTTAATTTCTTTTTCCCTGATCTTGGCGCGGGCATAAACATCGCCGTCTTTGCACAGCTGCATGCCGGTATCATGCTTGGTCAGGTGCGGCAGCGGGTGGCTGTTGCGCGCGTCCACATCAAGACCGGAGGCCCGGGCCGCCGGGCCGACCAGGCCAAGCTCCAGGACCTGCGCCTTTTGTAAAACGCCCCGGCCCAGCATTCTGGCGGTGACCGAGTCGGTAGTCCATAAAAGTTTTACCGCGCCAAGCGTGTCTTTGGCCGTGGCCTGTAATTTGCGCTGCATCTCGGCGGCGCGTTCGACGTTTACGTCCTGCCTGACCCCGCCCGGAGTGAGCAGTCCCCGCCCGAAACGGTTGCCGCAGATTGCCGCCGTCAAATTCAGGTAATCGCCGCGCAAACGCCCGCAAAACGAAGCCGTGGGCAAATAGCCGATATCGCCGCCCAAAGCGCCCAGGTCGCCGGTGTGGTTGGCAAGCCGCTCCAGCTCCAGGGCCAGAACCCGGATAAGCTGCGCCTTTAGCGGAACTTCAGTTTGGGTGAGGCTTTCGATGTTGCTGCAATAGGCCCAGCTGTGCCCAATGGTGCTGTCACCGGCCAGGGTTTCCATCAAAGCCAGGGTTTTTGCGCTGAGCGGACCCCGGCAGGCCTGCTCCACGCCCCGGTGGTGGTAGCCCAGGGAAATTTCCAGGTGAATGACCACCTCCCCCTGGCACTGAAAGCGAAAATGTCCGCACTCAATAATCCCGGCATGGATGGGCCCCACAGCCACTTCATGCACATCGTCGCCGTCAACCCGGAAAAAATCCATTACCCCGACCTCGGCCCCTGGCGCTTCAAAGCGCACGGGTTTGAGCCAGGGGTGCCCAAGCGGGGTGATGGCCTGCTGCTCGAAAATTTCCCGTTCAAACAGGTGCATGGCCGGAATTTGCGGCGTCAGCGAAGGGTATTCGGCCCCTACGTCTGTGGCCAGCACGGCCAGGCTGGAGGCCGCGTCGTCGGCCAGGATGGAATAAAGGCGAGCGCCGCCTTGCCCCGGCACGGCCAGAAGCGCGCAAACCCGGCAGTCGGCGTTTAATTTTTTCTGGTTCCAGTCCGCAAATTCGCTGAAATCCACCACGGGAATTTCAGACAGCGGCCTTGCCGAAGCGTTGGATAAAAGGAGGCAGTTGTCGCTCATAATCACAGTCCCGTAATACATCGGCTGGCAGCCAGAAGCATATTGCTGAGCCAGTCCGGCTGGTACAGCCCCAGCACCAGGCAAGCGGCCAAAAGGACCAGAGGCGGCGCCAGAAAACCGATATGTTCATGCTGCGGCGCCAAGTCCTGCGGCGGCGGGCCGTAGATCATCCGCAGGCAGGTGCTGGCCATGCCGATGAAAATAAGCCCCAGGCAGAACAGGTACATGAACGGCACCACGCCGAAACCGTTTGCCAGCATGCCGCGCAAAATGGTGAATTCGCTGGTGAATATGCCGAAGGGGGGTGTGCCGACCAGGGCCAGAAAGCCAATGACCCACATGGTCGAGGTTTTGGGCGCAATCCGGTAGCTGCCGCTGATTTGGCTTACGGTGTGGCTGCCATAGATGAGCAGGAGATTGCCCGCGAGCAAGAACATGGCGGCCTTGGTCAGCGAGTGGCAAACCAGGTGCAGCATGCCCCCGTAAGGGGCAATGCCGCCAATGCCGACGGCCAGGATGAGCACGCCCATATGCTCGACGCTGGAATAGGCCAGCATGCGTTTGAAGCTGTTTTGTCCGAGGATGAACAGCGCGGCCACCAACATGGAAATCAGCCCGAAAATAATGAACAATTCATTGCTGAATTCCTGGAAACCGGCCGCCACGCTGATACGGTAAAGGCGCAAAAGTCCCAGAAACGAACAGTTTAAAAGTGCGCCTGAAAGCAGGGCAGAAGCCAGAGAGGGTGCTTCGCTGTGCGCGTCCGGCAGCCAGGTGTGCATGGGGGCCAGCCCCATTTTTGTTCCATAGCCGATAAAAATAAAAATAAAGGCGATTTTGAACCAGAGCTCGTTGGTGCCGTCGGCGTTGGCCAGCATGGCTTTAAAGGTCAGCGGAATCATATGCTCCGGCCCGGTTTGCCAGGAAATGTCCAGCAGGAAGTTGCCCAGCAGGGCCAGCGCGACGCCGACCGAGCAAATGATCAAATACTTCCAGGTGGCTTCCAGGGAGCGCTGGTTGCGGTGAAAATAGATCAGGGGCGCAGTGGCCAGGGTGGTGGCTTCAATGGCGACCCATAACAGCCCGAAATGCTGCGCCATGGTCACCAAGGTGGCGCAGGCGAAAAAAACCAGCATGCAGGCGGTGAACACCGCTTCGGAAAGATCGGTCAGGCTTTTCTGCGTCTGCGGCGCGTCAGCGGTCGGGATGATTTCATATTTTCGTTTAAAATAAGCGCAGGAGTAAACGGTGATGCACAAGAACAACACGCCGGTAACAGTCAGGGCCAGCAGCCCGAGAGCGTCGAGGGCCAAAATGTCCTGATAGGCTGCGGGCGGATTTACCCAGCAGGAAATGGTCAGGCATAGCTCAAGCAGCGCCACGCCCACCAGCAGCGCCCGCCGCCAGGAGTCGGCGCGGATCAGCAGGCAGAGTAAACC
>CAZNBK010000036.1:0-9153 GCA_964571105.1 uncultured Desulfovibrionaceae bacterium | reverse complement strand
CGCAATAAATGGAATGGAAACGAGTGCAAAAATCATCATCTGTATATCCAGGGCTCAGAGCGTTTTCACAATGAAAAAGCTCTAATCGCGCAATGAGGCGATCTGTTCAACGTCCGTGGTGTCAAACACCTTGTTTAACTGATGTATTGTCAGCACCATAATGACAATGGCCGCAAAGATGTCCAAGAGAATGGACAGTTCCAGCCACATATAATCGTCTTGCGCCAGGGGCACGCTCAACAGGTAAATGCCGTTTTCCATGACCAGATAGCCCATGACCTGGGTCAGCGCCTTGCGCCGGGTGATGATCATCAACAGACCGGCCAGGATGGTGGTAAAGGCCGGGGTGAAAAAAGTCAGGAAATACGGGTTGGCCGGTTCCGGTAAAATGGTTTCAAGCCAAAGGGCGAAGCCCAGCCCGGCCAGCCCGGCCACAACGCACAGCCCATAGCCCATATAGGGACGCAGCGGCTGGGAGGGGGGCAGTATTTTATGCGCCCGGAACAACATGCCGGGTAAAAACAGGGCCTTGATGAGCAAAAAAATGCTGGTGATGGCCAAAATATCAAGGCCGATTTCCTTTTTCATGGCCAGGGGCATAAAACCCAGCACAATGCCCTGGAGAACCAGAATATTTATGCAGGTACGCTGGCGCTCAGCCGAGAGCAAGACCAGATTGGTGATGAGCAGAAGCCCAATCAACATCTGGACCCAGGAAGGGAGGTAAAGAAAAAAATCCATGGCTCCTCGGTGTTTTCCTTATCCGGATAAAAATTGCTTTCCGCAGTTCTTCTCTGCCGTCTGTTGTCCGGCAGCAGTATTAAAATTTATAGAAGCACAGCACGCAGGCAAGTGCGGACAATGCCCCGGCCATGGCCAATAACTGCGGCACGCGCAGGAGTCTCAGCCTGGCCACAACGGATTCAATGACCCCGATGCTGACAGCTACCGCCAAAATACCGCCCAGCCCGATCAGATATGAATACAGATAACTTTCCAGCGGCGGCAGCGCGAGGTTGCTGATCACCACCGCAAAAAACCAAAGCTTCAACGCCGAGGCGTATTCAATCAGGGCCAGGTCCGGCCCGCCGTGATCGAGGATCATGACCTCGTGGATCATGGTCAATTCCAAATGGGTATTGGGGTCATCAGCGGGGATGCGGCAGTTTTCCACCAGCGCGATCAGCAAAAAGGCGATGGAAAGCAGCAGGAGCACCGGCCAGTGTTGCAGCCAGTTTGCCCCGTGAAAAGGCGAAATCATGGTTGAAAGCGAAAAAGATCCGGCCAAAAAGCCCATGGGCAAAAAGCTCAGCAAAAACACCGGCTCGGCAATGGCGGAAAAAGTGGCTTCCCGGCTTGCTCCCATGCCTTCAAACGCCGATCCGGTATCCAGCGCGCCCAGCATGGTGACAAAGCGGGCCATGGCAAAAAGATAGGCGATTAAAAGAAAGTCGCCCGTAAAGGAAAAGAGCGCGGTTGATCCTGCAAAGGGCAGCATGCTCACGGCCAGTATTGAGGCGGCAAGGCTCAAGATCGGGCCGGTATAAAAAATCCAGGTGCTGCATGCCGGGTAGACCAGATCTTTTTTCAAAAGTTTGCCCAGATCGTAATATAGCTGGAGGAACGGCTTGCCGTGGCGTCCTCCGGCCACGGCTTTGACCCGGTTGATGATCCCGGGGAGCAGAGGCGCCAGCAGCAGAGCCGCCGCAAAATTAAGGATATGCAAAATTAACGTATCTTCCATGCCAGCAGTGCCACCAAAGTAATAAAGATGTACAGGATATACGTATTCGTGCGCCCGTGTTGCAGGCTTTTTGCCCAGATGGCCACCCGGGCGATAAGCAGAAAAATTTTGGAGTACACGGAAGACTTGATCCAGTCGTCCGTGCTTAACTCCGCCTTGCCCGAAGACGGGAAGAAACCGGCAAAATGCGCCACCACCGCTCTGGCGTGCAATACAAAGCCGGTATAGTAAATGGCGGGCTGCGAGAAACTGCCTGCGGTGTATTGCATTCTCGGCGATGGGCGGGCATAGCCGCAATCCCAGGTGGGCGAAGCGCCCACGCTTTTGGAGCGCAAGGCATGTTTGCGCCAGAGGTAGAGCCCAAAGGCCAGCGCCGCAAAAGCGATAAAGCCGAAGTTCACATAAAGCAGCAGGCCGTACAGATCATCAGCCGTGACCGGCAGGGAAGCGTCGGCAGCTGTGCCGGGCAGACCCGATCCGGCGGCTGCCTGGAGGGCGGCGATATACTGCGCCAGCGGCGTTGAAAACAGCCGCGCGAGATATGGAGCGAGCATGGCCAGAATAAAGCAGAGAGCCGCAACAAAAAGCAGGGTATATTTTTCCAGGCGGGGCGGCGATTCAATTTCCGCCGCTTCCGGCGAACGGGGCGCGCCGAGAAAGGCCAAGCCGAACAGGCGGGTAAAGCAAAACAAACTGAAACCGCTGACCCCGGCCAGAATGACGAAAGCCGCCCAGTAAAGGAAACCGGCCTGCTCCGCCACCGAACCGCCGGCGGCAAAAGTCACGTACATGATGATTTTACCGGCAAAGCCGTTTAAAGGGGGCAGGGCGCATATCGCGGCAGCCCCGACAAAGAAGCAGAAGCCCAGAAAGGGCACCCGTTTTTGCAGCCCGCCCAGGCGATTTAAAATATCCGTGCCCGTTTCTTTGGCTGTGGCCGCAGCCACGAGGAAAAGCAGACTTTTGTAAAAACTGTGGTTAAACAAATGCAACAGCCCGCCCAGGGCGCATAACAGGGCCAACGCGGCATTGCCGCACTGGGCTGAATACAGGGCAAAGCCCAGGGCCATACAGACCAGCCCCATGTTTTCAATGCTGGAAAAGGCCAGCGAGCGCTTGATCGATTCTTTGCTCAGGGCGAAAAAAATCCCCAGCGCGGCAGAAACCGCGCCCACGCAGATCAGGGTAAACGCCCACCAGGTCTGGCTTGCGCCCAGGAAGGTCAGGCTGCGGATGATGCCGTAAATGCCGGTGTTGATCATAACGCCGGACATTACGGCTGAAATGTGCCCCGGCGCGGCAGGGTGGGCTTCGGGCAGCCAGATATGCATGGGCACAAGCCCGGCCTTGGTGCCAAAACCGATCAGGGCAAAAATGAACAACAGCCCGCCGGCCTTGAGGTGGGGAGCGCTCTGCTCAAAGGCTGCAAAATCCAGAGCGCCGCCGTTTTTGTTTGCCAACAGAAGAAAGAAGGCCAGGAGAAACAGCGCGCCAAGGTGCGCGGCGATCAGATACGAGGTGGCCCCTTTGCGCACCTGATCATCCTCATGCTTGAAAATAACCAGGAAGAAGGGCGAGATGGACATAATCTCCCAGCCCAGCATGAACAGGAAGGTGTCGGCGGCGATAAAGGTAAGGATAAGGCCGAAGACCAACAGGCTATAAAAGAACCAGTGGTTACCGAAATTTTTCTTTGTGCTCAGGCCCCGGCCCAGGTAGCTCATGCCGTAAAAGGCGCAAAAGGCGGCCACAATGAGCGTGGGCACAAGAAAAATGGCGGCCATGGGATCAAGCCGCAAGATGATGCGCCCGATGGGCAGGGTATAGTTGGAAATATAATAAATAGGCTCGCTGAAGCCCAAAAGGACGGAAAGAGTGGGGTAAAGGGCCAATAAGCAGCCCAGGATCGCGGCAGCCGGTCCGATCAGGGCACTTTTCCTGTAGCCCAGGCAATAAGAAATACTCCCGCCAACGGCTATGATCAGCATGGAGAGCAGCAAAAGAAACACCGCGAGGATACTCCTTCTCTGTGACAATGGGCTTAGAGCATTTTAACCTTGAAATTATATATTGGGAAAATGCTCCGGTGCAGCGAAGCTGCGCCCGCGCGCGGGTAAGCAACGCGTGCCTTTCGCAAAATCGCCTTGGATTTTGCGCATATATAAGGGAAATGTCTTTTTGGCCTTTGGCTTTAAAGACAGCATTTGGTATTTAATCTTTGTAACATTTCAAAGTTAAACTGCCTAAGAGCCCTTAACTGCGCATAATATCCGACTCCAACTTAAATGGCAATGCTGATGTCCGGATTCTTGAATAAGGCACAACGCCCGGCGGAGGCATGTCCGCCGGGCGTTGTTTTTTTACGCATTGCCGGAGCATTTCGGCAGTCTGTACGGTTTGAAAGGAAATGCTCTATTGCCCCTGAAAAATTTCATCCACCGCAGCCAGAACTGCCAGGGAGGGGTTCCAGCCAATGAGCATGGCCGTATGTAAATTTACAGCCAGGCTCAGCGGCTCCTCATATTTTTGGTTTTGGGCGCGGGGGGATTCCCCGCTGATGATATTTTGAATGGCCCGGGCCGCAAACAGACCCTGCCCGCTGAAGTTTACCTGGGAAATGCTCAGCAGCACGCCGTGGCGGACTTCGGTGACGCCATTCTGAGAAAAGGTCGGCAGCCGTTTATCGAGCAGGGGCCGCAACAGCTCGGGCATGTCCTGCTCCTGCATGCCCATATTGACGGTTATGTACACCGCATCCACACCGGCCTCGGCCAGTTGCTCGTGGCAGGCAATGAGATTTTCCGTGGCCGGTTCGGGGGTAACAAAGTTGAAGGTGTTGGTGCAGGTTGTCAGCTCAAAGTCGAGGTCTTGCGCCGCCTGTTCGATTTGGGACAAGGCCGCGCTCGCCCGCCCCTGCGCAGTGTCTTCATAGGCGATGCCCAGGCGGGAAAATTGGAAAATATCGTGGAAAAGCACAACTTCGCGGTAGTAGCGGTTGGGTTCGATCATGGCAAAAATATGGTCGCGTCCGGAATCGTCGGGGGATGGGATAATGCCCGCAGTTACCGCATCGGTTACCGACAAGACCGCCACCGGAGTTTGGTGCTCATCAGAGGCCATGGCCTGTCCGGCCAATGTGCCGAAGGCCAGCACCAGGTCTATGTCCGTAGTGGAATTCAACCTGTCCAGCAGTTCGGCGTGTTTTTGCGCGAACAGGTCATCATCCCAATCGGCGGTATAGTAGGCGTCGGGCACAAATTCGATTAAGTCGCCGCCTGCGTTGTCGCAAAGCCACTGCCACACGCCCGCAGTGCTTTCCGTATCTTCCGGCACCGGCACATTGCCGTTTTCAAGCACGCCCAATTCGGCCAGGCCGTGGGCCAGGCTTATAAGAATCAATTGGTAGTCGATATATGGTCCGCCTTCGATATAGGCCACCCGGACCGGACGCTCGGGATCGCCGGGAGCGGCCTGGGCGGGCTGCATGAAAAGCGCTGTGAGCAGCACAGCGGAACACATACACGTAACAAGCCAAAATTTACTTAAGCTCTGCCGCATCAAAGTTGCTTCTCCTTGGAAAAATAAACTGTCTGCCGGGCAACAAGACTACGCTCCCCGCAAAGTTGTGGCAAGTTTGGGCGCATGCTCCGGCAATGGCTGCAGCATCACCCCATGCGCCCGGCGTAAGGCTTCGATCCAGCCGGGAATACGCTCTTCCGGGGGGACGGCAAGCTCGTAAATATAATCCAATGACAAATCAAGCGCTGTCTGCGCATCCATGGAGCTTAAGGCCGCAAGATCATTTTCCGATATCCCGCCTGCGGCCATAATTTCCACCGGGCCCGCCGGGTAGGGCGGATTATTCGCAGTCCTGAAACGTATGGGTAAAAATCCTGAGGTCATGGGCGCATCGGGCAGCCCGGACAGGCACTGCGCCATGCCCGTTTCCCCTGCCGCAGCAAGGCAGGCGGCGGTTTCAGCGCGCATGGTTCTTAAATAATGGGTTTGGAAAACACCGCCGCAGCACAGTAACCCTCGGGCTATGGCCATGGCGCTAAAACCCAGGTACAGACCCGGCAAAATCAGATTGTCTCGCAGGGCCGCGTGGACTGCATCCGGCGTGAGGTCCAGCTTGAAGGAGGGCTGCGCCGCGGCAAAGAGTTGGTTTTTTTCCTGATCAAGGCTGAGCGCGAGGCCCCTGCCTTTTTTATCCACACCCCAAAAAAACAGCGTTCCCTGCGCGGGATGAACCTGCCCGGCAATTTCGTCGCAAGTCCAGCAGCCCCGGCAATTATTCAGGCACTGCACAATATCTGCGCGCAGTTTTTCCTCAAAAAGAACGGCATGCGCCAGGCTGTGTTCATTTGGAATATCGGCAAGCAGCAAGGCGCGCTCCAGGGCCAGTTTATCCAATTCCACCAGTCGGGGGGGCGAAAATCCGGGTTTGAACAGGTGCTCCCAGAGTTTGGCATTGGCCACGGTGGTTTGTTGCGAATATGAATTCTGGGCGAGTACTTCCGGACCGCCGAGGATTTTATCCAACAGCAAATCCAGGTTGCTGCGCTCAAAGTCGGCCAGGCTTTTTTTAGCCAACCCGGCCCGTACCCGGGCGAGATCCTCGGAAGTGAAGGGCGGATGCAGGCTGACCAGGGTTTTGCGGGCCAGGGGATTGAAGAGATTGATCCGGAAGCAGCTCGTGCTGTCTTGCGCTTTGGGTCTCCCCAGCAAAATGCCGTGCGGGTAAGCGATATTGCTCATGGGCACTCCGCCGGCTGCAAAGACCGGCACGGCCTTGCCGACGGCGGAATCGTTTGCCAGCAGGCGCAGAGCAAAAACGATAACGCCTTGCGCAAATTCCGGCAGGGTGTTGAGCCCGTGGTGGTTGGCGGTTACCGCGCAAAAAGACTCTTCAAGGCTTGTGCTCAGGGCCAAAGCGGCTTTCCGCCCCAGCAGGTTTTCTGCCTGCTGCGCGGCCAGTTGAATCAGGTCCGCGGGATTTTGCAGGGTTTTTGGGGGCGCAACGGCGGCCAGGCGCGAACTGAGATGCCCCAGAGATTCACCGGCCTCAGGGGGAGGGGAGTTGGCAAACACCTCCGGCACATAATCGCGTAACTGAGCGATGTAAGGGCAGGGGGCTTTCGGCTGGCTCATGCTTATTCCTTTACCCGGGTGAGGTAAAAACCTCCGGCCAGCACCAGGAAGCCAAGGCCGCCCCACAAGGCGATTTCAGGCACCAGATAAACGCTCATCAGCAGCCCGACAATGATCGGCGCCAGGGCCTGGCCGATGCGCTCCATGACATTAAGCAGGCCCAGGGCCTGGCTGCTGCCCAACTGCGCGGTAATTTGCAGACGCAGCAAGTATTCGCTTTGCGCGGGGATATTCACCGCGTTGGCCAAACCCAGCGTAAAGGCGCACAGCACAGTTGGCCACAGGCTGTCAAACAGCGCCAGGGGCATGAGGCTCAGCGCGCCCAGCAGGCAGCCCAGGGTTACGCCCGCAGCCTTGTTGCGGGCTTGCCGCATCAGTTTGCCCAGCACCGGCCCCAGGTAAATGAGCACCAGGCAATAGACCATGTATACCCTGCCGATATCGGCCTG
The DNA here is from genome assembly GCA_964571105.1 of uncultured Desulfovibrionaceae bacterium. GTDB lineage: Bacteria > Desulfobacterota > Desulfovibrionia > Desulfovibrionales > Desulfovibrionaceae > JAVBRZ01. The sequence goes on along the minus strand of CAZNBK010000036.1, from coordinate 1,809 downwards.
GGACACGGCGGCGCGGCTGAGATAAACCGGCATGAAGTATTTGTTGAAGCCGACCAGCAGGAATGTGGCCGGGAGTATGGAAAACAGCGACAGCGCCAGAAACTGCCTGTTGCCCAGCGCCTTAAAAGCGCGCCACAAACCGGCTTTGGTGTTTTGCTCCGTCGGTTTTTCCGCTCTGGTAAAGTCGCCCCGCTGTAAAAGCATATAGGGCAGTGCCGCCAGCGCAAACATGAGTATGCTTGAGGTGTAGAAGGCCGCGCTGAAGCCCAGTTTTTCCGCCAGCATGCTCCCGGCTGCGCCGCCGCATAAAGACCCGGCAAAGACGCCGGCAAAAAGATTGGCCAGCCCCCCGCTCCGGTACACATAAGCCTGTGCCGCCATGATGGCGATGCCGTAGCCCGACCCGGCCACGCCCCGGGCGAGGATGAAGGCCAGCGGGGTGCTTGCCAGCGCCGAAGCCAGGTAGCCCAGGCCCGCAAGCAGAAAGCCCGCAGCCATGGGCAGGGCCGCGCCGTGCCGGGCAACCAGGCGTCCGGTAAGGAAAATGCAAATCCCGGCCATGGTCACTTCTGCAGATATGGGCAGGCCCATGACCACATCCGGCGGCAGCCCCAGAAAATCAGTGGGCAATGCGGCCATGCGCAGCGGAATGAAGGTTATGGACATGTCCATGCCCATGATAAACAGGAAGAAGATCGTGCGCAGCAGTGTGCCGTAATAGCGCTGATCCGGCGCAGTTTCCGGCATAAGGGCGGGACCGGCGCGTACGGAGCGGTCCAGGAGCAGGCAGAGCAACAAAAGCAGCTCAAAGAGCATGGTCAGTGAAATAACGCAGATGCTTGCCGAATTGAGGATGTCGTCCCGCATGGCGGTGCTGAATGCATCCTGCGACAGGCTGGTTTTCAGCATCCAGGGTTCAATGCCGTCGGGGCTTTCCGCGTCGCTGAAGCTGATGCTGTACACGGAGCCCGGCACGATATCTTCACCGGCAAAAACTTTATGGCTGCTGAAGGCCAGCACGCCGCCGGGCCGGTACAGTTCAATGAGCACAGCCCCGGAAGTTTTGGCCGCAGCCGTTTCAAAATATTCTTCCACCGCCTGCAACAAGGAAATGGGCACGCCTTTGCTGATAATGCGCGACAGGGTTTCCCGGACGTTCAGCCCCATGGTGCGGGCGTTGTCCACTGCAATGGAGCGGTATTCCTCGCGGAAAGCAACGTGATTGAGTGTTGCGCTGAAAAGCAGCACAAGGGCAAACAGCGTGCCGAACGACAGATAAATTCGTTTGCGCAGCAACTCGCCCTGGGCGGTAAAGAAGGGGACAAAGCGCATTATCAGCAGGGTGGCGGCCAGGGTAACGGCCATGGCCAGAAGAATATTGCGCACCGCAGTGGTAAAGACAGGCTGGATGCGGTCTTGCAGCACCGATTCATGCAGGCGGACCAGCACATAGCCCTGAGTTATGTTGTTGCGGTCCAGCAGCGGCTGGGACGCGCTGTACAGGTTTTGCGCATTGGCGGTGAAATCGCCTGCGGCCTGAGCGGAACTGCCGTCCTGGGTAAAATCCTGCCCGGTTTTGTTGGGCATGGACATAATCAGATTGCCCTGGGTATCGATTACGCAAATGTCATGGGCAAGGGGAAAAGCTTTGTACGCGTCAAAAAGCAGGTTGTGCAGGTTATAGAATTGGTGCACGCTTTTGCCCAGGCGCAGGCCCATGGATAAATCGTCCGCCAATGTCCCGGCAGTGCTTTCGGCAATATCCAGCATTCCGGAGCGCAGTTTGGATTCCAGTGCCGAGAACTGCAT
>CAZNBK010000035.1:0-13780 GCA_964571105.1 uncultured Desulfovibrionaceae bacterium | reverse complement strand
ACTCCAAGCATATTATCAAGCAGCTCGACCTCATCCTCGTGGACCAAAACCTCAAGGAAGGCGAAATCGCCGATATCTGCGTGCAGGGCCTGGGCATGCGCCTGGGCAATTACCTGGAGCAACCGGTCAAACCCGTGTTTGAACTGCTCATGCAAGACACCCTGGTGTTTACCGAGTATATCTGGGGCGACCTCCACCGCCTACGCCTGTTCATGCGCCGCTTAAACCGCCAGCACACCCTGGTCAACCACTCGCTCAACACCCTCATTGTCGGGCTGTGGATATATTGCCACGATGCAAAAACCACGGATATCCGCCGCCGCGATGTGGATCGCCTGGCCATGGCCCTGCTGCTTCATGACGCAGGCATGTCCAAGGTGCCGACTTTTATTGTGGACAAAACCACGGCCCTCAAGCCCGATGAAAAGGAAAAAATCCCGCCGCACGCCATGCTTGGCGCCAAAATGATGCAAAAAACCGAACTGGGTTGGGATGAACTCAGCCTGGCCGCCCTGGAACACCACGAGCGCCTTAACGGATCCGGATATCCGCGCAAAATAGGCGGAAACGACATCAGCCCCACCGGACGCCTCACTGCCGTGGCAGATTCTTTCAGCGCCATGATTTCCAACCGGCCTTATGCCGCAGCCAAAGACTTTACCAAGGCCGCGCAAGAACTGGCCGCAGACACAACCCACTACGATGAAAAATATTCGGTTCCTCTGCGCAATGCGTTGATAACCAAAGAGTTTGGTGATATGCCCGCCTTGCAGCCTGCCGACGAAGGCTCCCCCAAGGCCGGGGCATAATCCGCAGCAAGTTATCGGCTGCCAAACGCGCCCAAAACGGGCTGAAACAACCGTAAACAAGTGCACTGATTTTTCCGTACCAGGAGTGTATATGCAAAAAACAGTTTACTATATCAAAGGCGACGGCATCGGGCCGGAAATTTGGGCTGCGGCCAGGCCGGTGCTGGATACCGCTCTGCGCAAAGCCTACAACGGAGAGCACTCCATTGCCTGGAAAGAATTGCTGGCCGGCGATGCCGCCCATGCCGAAACCGGCGACTATTTGCCCGAGGCCACCATTACGGCGCTGCGCTCGGCTGAGCTGGCCATAAAAGGCCCCCTGTCCACCCCGGTGGGCGGCGGCATCCGCAGCCTCAACGTGGCCCTGCGCCAAATCCTCGATCTCTATGCCTGTGTCCGCCCGATCAAATATTTTCAGGGCGTCGGCTCTCCGGTCAAGCATCCGGAACTGGTGGACATGATCATCTACCGGGAAAACTCCGAAGACCTGTATAAGGGCATTGAATTTGCCGCCAATTCTCCCGAGGCCCGTAAACTGGCCGAATTTTTACGCGATGAGCTGAAAGTGGACATTCGCCTGGACTCCGGCATCGGCATCAAGCCCATGAGCGAGTTCGGCTCCAAGCGCCTGATCCGCAAGGCCATCAATTATGCGCTGGCCCAGGGCAAAGACAGCGTTACCCTGATGCACAAGGGCAACATCATGAAATTCACCGAAGGCGCCTTCCGCTCCTGGGGCTATGAACTGGCTGCGGCTGAGTTTGCCGGGCAGTGGGTGGCCGAAGATGACGCCGAAGCCAGCCCCGGCAAGCTGATCATCCGCGATCGCATCGCAGACAATATGTTCCAGCAAATTCTTACCCGTCCGGCCATGTATTCGGTAATTGCCGCGCCCAACCTAAACGGCGACTATATTTCCGATGCCCTGGCCGCACAGGTGGGGGGCCTCGGCATCGCGCCGGGCATGAACTCGTCCGACACCCTGGCTTTTGCCGAAGCCACGCACGGCACCGCGCCCAAATATGTGGGCAAAGACTCTGCCAACCCCGGCAGCCTTATTCTTTCCGGGGCCATGCTCCTGGAAGAGGCCGGTTGGCCCAGGGCCCGCGACCTGGTGCACGCGGCCATGAGCAAATGCATTGTCGCTAAAACCGTGCCCGGCGATTTGGCCCGGCAGATGGACAATGCCAGAGCTGTGGGTTGCAGCGAATTCAGCGACTTGCTCTGCGCGGCTATGGAATAAATAACTGAAAGGGGCAACCTCAAGGGAATGATTCCCTTATGGTTCCCCCTTTCAGACTTTCCCCCTCCTTAACCCCACAGGTGGTTGCAGGCAGCACCTGGTAAGTTTGGATAAGAAGCGAGAAAATCATGATCATTGTTACCGGCGGCGCAGGATTTATCGGCAGCGCCGTGCTCTGGGCCCTCAACGAGCGGGGCGTGGACGACATTTTGGTGGTGGACAACCTCGGCTTGTCCGACAAGTGGAAAAACCTGGTCAACCGCCGCTTTACCGAGTACATGCACCGTGATGTTTTTCTCGACGAGGTGCTGCACACGGGCCTGGCCCGCAAGCCCAGAGCCATCATCCACATGGGCGCCTGTTCGGCCACCACGGAACGCGATGCCGAATTTTTGATGCGCAATAATGTGCAATTTTCCAAAGAACTCTGCCGCTATGCCATCAAGGTGGGCGCCCGGTTCATTCAGGCCAGCAGCGCCGCCACTTACGGCGACGGCAGCCTGGGCTTTTCCGACAACCCGGGCGGCATTCCGGACTTACGCCCTCTGAACATGTACGGCTACTCCAAGCAATTGTTCGATTTGTGGGCCATTCGCGAAGAACTGCTAGGGCGCATCGCCATCCTGAAATTTTTCAATGTTTACGGACCCAATGAGTATCATAAGGAATCCATGCGCAGCGTGGCGGTAAAAACTTATGAGCAGATCAGAGACAAGGGCGGCATGACGCTGTTTAAGTCTGACCGGCCTGATTATAAAGACGGCGAGCAGGTCCGCGATTTTGTGTATGTAAAGGACTGCGCGCGGATCATCGCCTGGCTGGCTCTGGACAAAGATGACGTTAACGGCGTTTTCAATGTGGGCACCGGCAAGGCCCGGTCTTTCAATGATTTGGCCCGAGCGGTCTTTGCCGCGCTCAAGCGCGAGCCGGTTATCAGCTACGCGGACATGCCTGCGGAACTGGCCGGGAAATATCAATACTACACCCAGGCGGACATGTCGGCGCTGACCGCGGCGGGTTACCGGACAGAGGATATGTACAGCCTTGAAGCCGGAGTGGCGGATTACGTGCAACACTACTTGACGCAAAAGGACATCTACCTGTAATTATTAAGTTGGCATCTGTTTTTTTTGCTGCTGGCGGACATAATGAAAATGCTCCGCTGGCCGAAAAGATAATTTTGGGATATAGGAAGTTTTGAAAAAAGAGCTGCCTCAGCAGCGCTTTAATTGGGACGGATAAATTATGTTAATGATTGGCGGCCTGATCATGGTTTTTGTCTCCGTTATCGGAGGCTTTTTGCTTGCGGGCGGCCAACCCCTCATTCTGCTCCAGCCCGCCGAAGTCATCATCATTGCCGGGGCCGGCATCAGCGCATTTGTGGCTTCCAACTCCAGCTATACCTTCAAGCTGGTGCTCAAAAATCTCAAATCCATCTTCTTCGGGGCAGGGCCGGGCAAAAAAGACTATTTGGAACTGCTCGGTCTGCTGTTCGAGCTGTTCAACAAGATGTACCGCGACGGCATCATCAGCATTGAAAAAGATATTGAACACCCGGACCAGAGCGGCATTTTTCAAAAATACGCCTCGGTAGCCAAAAATAAAAAAGTCTGCTTCTTCATCGGCGACACCTTGCGCGTGCTCCTGACCTCGGGCGGCGCAGCCGCCGAATTGGACAAGCTCATGGCTGTGGATATTCAGGTCACCGATGAGGTAAACAACCTTACACCGCACAACTTCAACCGCATGGCCGAATCCATGCCCGGCATGGGCATTGTGGCTGCGGTTCTCGGCGTTGTGCTGTCCATGAGCCTGCTCAATGCGCCGCCGGAAGAACTCGGCCACGCCATTGCCGCCGCGCTCATCGGCACGTTCATGGGTATTCTGTTCTGTTACGGCATTTTCGGGCCCATGGCCGCAAAGCTGGAAAACCTGGCCCACGAGCAGATCTTTTTCTACCGGGTCATCCGGGAAGCCATTGCGGCTTCCGCCAGAGGCTCCCCACCCATTATGGCGCTGGAATTCGGACGCCGGGCCATTCCCGACGACTTCCGCCCCACCTTCCTGGAAATGGAAGAAAAACTCAGAGGCTAGACAGTATGTCTGGTGGTTCATGGAAAGTGGCCTATGCCGACTTCGTGACGGCAATGATGGCCTTTTTCCTGCTCATGTGGATTTTGAACATGGCTCCGGAAGATACCAAGGTTTATCTGGAGGGCTATTTCGCTTCCGGCGGGGATACTGAAACCGCCGCCGGGCTGGCCATGGGCAGCGCGACCATTCCGTTCTATCTCAACCCGGCCCAGGAAATCGATATCCGCGCCCTGTCGCAAAGCGAGGAAGCCCAGCTCAACCTGGTTAAAGAGCTGCAAAGCGCCTTGTCGGCCAACACGGAAATCGCCTCATCCAGCGGCATCAGCTCCGATGACGTGGGGGTGCTTTTGCACGTCAACGCCGACGCCATGTACGCGCCCAACTCCGCCGACCTCACCCCCGAAGGGCTGGAGGTGCTTAAAAGCGTCATCCAGGTGATGAACAAGTTCAATGTCTTCTGCATTGTGCGCGGGCATACCGATCCCTCGGAAACCGGAGCGCCGGTTTACGACTCCAAATGGGAACTGGCCGGGGCACGCGCCGCCGCCGCCATTGCCTATTTGGCCGACCACGGCATTAATCCGTCCCTTTTGCGGGCCGTATCCTATGCCGACACCCGACCCCTGGTGCCCTCCACCAGCCCGGAAGCCGAAGCCATGAACCGCCGCGTGGAATTTTATTTCCACCGCCAGGAAGCCATGACCAATATGATTGGATATTAAGACTATATACTCGGGAGGGGAAACCATAAGGACCTTCGGCCCTTAAGGTTTCCCCTCCCGGACCCACCCCTTCCTTAACCCTAATTGTGTTTATTTTTTTATCCGCAGGGCGCGGAGAGACCCGCAGGAGCTAAATTGCCGGTCACATCTTGTACTTGGTTTCCGGCTCCAGGGCGCGCAGCAATTTGGCCATAAAATCTTCCGTCTCCGATTGGGATAAAACCACGGTGCGCCCTTCGTCCGGCTGCTCTTCCGGTATCAGCTCGGGTTCTTCCTCCGGCTCCGCTGCAAATTCAAAATCAATATGCACCAAGTCAGGCGCGTAATTCTCATCCACTGTCTGCCCTGCTTCAACCAGGACCTCTTCCTTGACATAAATGGGTGCGCCGCCGCGCAGAGCCAGGGCCACGGCGTCAGAGGGGCGGCAGTCCATGGTTAGCGGAAAGCCGTGCGCCAAAAGATCTATTTCCGCGTAAAAAGTGCCTTCGCGCACAGCAATAATCCGCGCCCCGGTGATGGCCACATTGAGGCTGTGCAGAATGGTGACCATGAGGTCATGCGTAAGCGGGCGGGGCGTATGCATATGGTTAAGGGCCACGGAGATGGCCCCGGCTTCGGCCGGACCGATCCATACCGGCAGAATGCGGTCGCTATCCTGCTCACGCAGGATCAGCACCGGGGATTTATTCTCCCGATCAATGGAGATGCCGGTTACAGTCATTTCTCGCATGGCTCACCTATGAATGAATGGCGTTTGGCTTCCACAATCCGCACACTGAGGAAATCTCCAACCCGGGCAGCGGTGTGCTCCAACGGCACATGGACGATATGCCCGTAGGGGTCGCGGCCCTGCCATGAGGCGCCGCGAATACCTTCCCGGGGGCTATGCCCTTCCAGCAGCACGGTCTGGTTTAAACCTACCATACTTTCAAAAATTTGTTCAGTCCGTTTATTCTGTTGAATCTGTATGCATTCCAGACGTTCACCGGCCACGGCGTCCGGCACTTTGTCCAGAAAACGCGAGGCCTTGGTCTTGGGCCGGTCGGAATAACAAAAAGAAAACGCGGACACATAGCCGACTTCGTCCATTATCTTCATGGTGGCTTGAAAGTCCGCGTCGGTTTCCCCCGGAAAACCCACGATGATATCCGTGGACAGCTGCATATCCGGTCGGGCCTGGCGCAGTTTGTCCACCACCTCAAGATAACGGGCCACGGTATACTTGCGGCCCATGCGTTCAAGAACGCGGTCCGAACCCGACTGCAACGGCAAATGCAGGCGCGGGCAAAGGCACTCCAGCTCGGCAAAGGCCGCGATCACATCATCGGCGATATCCTTGGGGTGCGAAGTCACAAACCGCAGGCGGGCCAGGTCGGGGATATCAGCCACCTGGCGCAGGAGGCGGGAAAAAGAGACTTGCCCTGCGCCCAGATCCTGCCCGTAAGAATTGACATTCTGCCCGAGCAGGGTGATATCCCGCACCCCCCGCTCCACCAGGGCCCGGCACTCCGCAAGCACGGCCTCGGGTTGGCGCGATTTCTGCGGGCCGCGCACAAAGGGCACAATGCAATAGGTGCAAAAATTATTGCAGCCCTGCATGATGTTCACAAAGGCAGTCGGCGGCAAGGCGGTTTCTGCGGCTACCGGCCCGGTCAGGACCGGATCGCGTTCCGGATAGGTTTCCTGAAAATCCACCAGAGAAAGACGCAGCGACGGCTCATTGACCAGACGGGCCATGGCCTGAGGCGCGGCCTTGATGCCGTCGGTGCCGAAAACCAGCCGGACTTCGGGAAAACGCTTGAACAAAGCCCCGCCCAATTGCTGGGCCACGCAGCCGCCCACGGCCACAAAAGCACCCGGGTTGTCTTCAAGATAAGGACGCAAACGCCCGATGGCGCTGTACACCTTTTGCTCGGGCTTGTCGCGCACCGAGCAGGTGTTCAGGATATGAACCAGGGCTTTGTCCGGCTGAACAGCCTTGAACCCCAAATTGCACAGGCTGCGGGACAGCCAATCCGAGTCATTGGCGTTCATCTGGCAGCCAAAAGTGGTGATGTGAAAACTTAAATCCGACATATCGTAAGTTGAAGTGCTCTTAGCCGCAAAAGCAAATTCCGTCTAAGCCTTGCAAAACCGCCTCCCAAAGTAGCCTCTGCTTATAAACAAAACCAGCTTAAGGCAAGCACAAATGCTTTTTCCCGCGAATGTATAATTTCAATATTAAACGGCTCTCAAGCAAAGACATGGGGCTGTCCTAGATAACATAAATTGTCTAGGATTCTCCCATGAGGAAAAGTTGTCTTAGTAAATACAAACAGGATAAGCTGCTAGAACTGTTTGTAGCCGGAACAACGGCTCGGGTAGCGGCTTCACTGATTGGTGTGAACAAAACGACCGCCAGTTACTATTTTCATCGTCTTCGCCAGCTTATTTACGCCAATAACGACCAGCTAGAAATGTTTACCGGGGAGATAGAGGTTGATGAGCCCTATTTTGGCGGTAGACGAAAAGGTAAGCGTGGACGTGGCGCTGGCGGTAAAGTTCCTGTTTTTGGCCTCTTAAAGCGTAATGGCAAGGTTCATACGGTGGCGTTTTAACAACAGTGAACCAAAAGAACAATTACGTCTTTTAAAACAGATGGTTAAAGATAACTTAAGCTAGTTATCTAGGACATCCCCAAAAACAATTCGGGTTCAGGAAGGAGGGGGCTCGGGGGAGGAAAACTCAAGGGCCGGAGGTCCTTGGGGTTTCCTCCCCCGGAAAATTCAGGCGCGTTTGCGGCAGGATTCGCAGATGCCGTACAGGTTCATGCGGTGCGAAGTCAGGGTAAAGCCATGCCGCAGAGCCAGCATCTCCTGCAAGCGTTCGATATCTTTATCCACAAATTCTATTTGCTTGCTGCAAACTTCACAGATGAAATGGTCGTGGTGCTCGGTGCCGTACTCCAGTTCATAGCGGGACACGCCATCCCCAAAGCGTACTTCCCTGGCCAGGCCGGAAGCGCAAAGCAATTTCAGGGTACGGTAGACAGTGGCCTGCCCCACGGCTATTCCGGCGGCTTTAAGCCGGGCATGAAACTCTTCCGCACTCAGATGATGCCCGCCGCTTTGCAGCAGCAGCTCGATAATCTTGCGGCGCTGCGGAGTTACCTTCAATCCGTTGTGGGTAATATAATCTTCAAACACAACCATGGGGTCTTTCATATTCTTCCCATCCCTGGTTTAGAGCATTTTAACATTAAAATTATACATTGATAAAATGCCCTTCAAAGTTGAACTGCTCCAGCCAGGTTTCCCGCTTTGCCCGCAAACTCAGGCCCGGCGCGCTGCAATGCCTTTATCTCGAGCGTATTCTTCCACAGCTGTTCCGCCCAGGAGGCAGATATTGCCCGTTGCCGCCACTTTACCCATGACTTCGCCCAGGGCATGAAAATCCTCCAGGCTTGTGGACAAAACCTCATCGCGTATTTTTTGGCGGATTTCCCGGGTGTCGCCCACGAGATGACGGTAGAAGGAGGCCATGCCTTTGGCCGAGGGCAGCTGGTAGGCGTCGATATCGCCGATGGCCCCGATAATGCTGCGCTCCAGTTCTACTTTTGATAACTTCAGGTTTGCCAGATACGCGGCGGTTTCGTCGTAAACGCGCAGGGTTCGCTCCACGTTGGGGTCGCGGTAGGAAACAAAGGCAAATGCGCCACTGATGCGGTCAAAGGAGCTGAAAGCGCCGTAAGCGCCGCCCTGTACCCGGACTTTATCCCACAGCCAGCCGGTGCGTAAATGCTTCATGACCACATTAATGGAGCCGTGATAGGCATAGCCCAAATCATATAAATTGGCCCCTTTGCCCACATAATTGACCCCAGCCGGGATAAGCAGGGCCTCATCAACCGGTGCGGCATCCACAGCCCAGGCCGCCTCGGGAGCTTTGCCCCCGGGCAGGGCGCGGACCACGTCTTCCAGGCTCTTGCTCAGCTGTCCGCTAAAGCGTTCTTCCTGGGTGAGGTTGACAATCAAATGCTCGCGCCGCAGCAGCAGATCGCGGATGGTTTTCAAATCCGCCAGCAGCTCGGGCCAGCGCGCGTCAAAATCGTCGGTCCATTGGCGGATCATATCCAGATTGTTGATGCCGCTGGCCAGTTCGGACAAACCTCCCGCCACAGAACGGGAAGCGCCCAGGCGGGACATCACCACACTGTGCCCGGAAGGCACCAGGTATTGCTCATGTCTGGCCCGCTCTTCAAGAAGCATCTGGCGCAACCGCTCCTGGTTGTCAAACTCCGTGTCCAGAATAATTTCCTGGAACAGTTCGGCCATGGCCGCCATCCGGTCCAGATTGCATTTGCCGGAAACCATGAAATAAGATACCGGCTTGCGCCCGGCATGGCTGGTCATGAACGAGGGTGCGGCCCCCATGCCGCCGGTCCGTCCGGCCACTTCCAGACCGAGATCTACGTAAGAGCGGCGGGTTGTGCCCATTTCCAGCAAGGCCCGGCTGAACGTGGGCAGCAACGGCACCAGACGGGTGGGCAGCGCAGACATGTCAAAAGCCAACTGGACATAGGCAATGCCTGCGGTGGGCAAATGATGAAACAGGGCCGGACAGCCGCCGATATCGCCTTCTTCCTTGTGAACAGTCCGGTTTTCCTTGGGCATGTCCGCAAGTTTCAGCTGCGGCATGGCCTCCAGAAAAGCCGGATCATCGGGACGTTCCTGGAGCGCGTGCAATTCTTTGGTGCGGGCCACTATTTCCTCAAGCTGCTCTTTGGAAAGGGTCGCCCGGTATTCGGCCAGGCGCTCTGCCTCGTCTTTTTCCTTACGTTCCGCCAGGGTGGTGTCCGGCACCAGGCGGACAATGGTGCGGTGCTCATTGGCCAGAAAATACTTGCGCACCAGGTCGCGGAAAATCATCTCGCCGTTGGCCAGTCGGGATTTAATCACGTCCAGACTTTCCTCGTAACGCAGAAGCGTGAGGGGCGAGTCGTCATACAACCAGGTGCTCAGGCTGCGCAACATAACGGCCAGCCCCACCGGAAAACGTCCGGTGTTGCTCTCGCGCAGGGCAAATTCCACACTGTTGGCGGCGGCTTTGACTTCGGCATCAGTGAATCCGGTTTCCCCAAGCTGACGCAGGGTGTCCATGATCAGCTTTTCCACCTTTTCAAAATTCTCCGGCTTCACCCCCTGCATACCGACGGAATAGTACATTTGCCGCAATTCATTTTCGAGCCCGGCGCCGGTCAGATCTTCCCCCAGCCCGGATTCGATGAGCGCCCGACGCAGAGGCGAGCCGGGCAGGCCCACCAGCAAATGGTCGAGCATCTGTAAAGAAAAATTGAGCACCGGGACAGTGGTGTCGGGCAGGAGCCAGTTCATGGTCACCATGCCCGACCCGTTGTCGCTTTCATCTGCGGCATAGGCGGCTTCAATGGTGCCCAGGCTAGTCTGCGCAGGCTGCTCGGCCACGGCAGAGTCCACGTTCAGACGTGAAAAATTGTTCAGGTATTCGGACAAAATTTCCAAGCGTTTTTCTTCGGGGTCGTCACCCCAGAAAAAGAAGCGTCCGTTGGCGGGATGGTAGTATAAACGGTGAAATTCGCGGAACTGCTCATAAGTGAGCTCGAGAATCTGCTCGGGCTTGCCGCCGGAGTCCAGGCCGTAGGTGGTGTCCGGAAACAACGACTGCTGGGACAACTCCGAGAGCACGGATTCCGGGGAGGAATACACCCCCTTCATCTCATTATAGACCACGCCCTTGTAAATAAGCGGGGAATCAGCGTCTTCGGCCTCCACATGCCAGCCTTCCTGGGCAAAGGTGTTCGGGCTGATGAACGGATTGAGCACCGCATCCAGGTAAACATCCACCAGATTGTAAAAATCCTGTTTATTGGCAGAGGCGACCGGATAGCATGTTTTATCCGGGTAGGTGAAGGCATTGAGAAAAGTTTGCAGCGACCCCTTCAGAAGCACTACAAACGGTTCTTTACTGGGGTACTTTGCCGACCCGCACAAAACCGAGTGCTCCAGAATATGCGCCACACCGGTGGAATCTTTGGGCGGAGTGCGAAAAGACACCCCGAAAACCTTATTTTCATCATCGTTGACAAAAGACAGCAGCTGCGCGCCACTTTTGACATGTTCCCAAAGCCTGACCCGGCTTTTCAGTTCAGATACAACCTGCTCCCAGCGCAGGGAAAAACCATACTCGTTTTCCATTTAATCTCCATGGTATACGCCCCACAGCACTTGCACCGGATTAACTGCAAAAATGCCCAGGCAATAAATAAACACCTTGCGGCCCATCGGCAACATGCTCTTCGCACGCCTGCCGACACCGTCCATTCATGCGCCGGACAAAGCAGACCGTGAGTGGGATGGCTTCTTTTAGGTAACCGAAGCCATGTTCGGAAACAAGCTTAAAGTTTATTTCCGGTGCAAAAGCAAAAAAAGCCGTACCCAAATATCCGGGTGCGGCTTAATAAACATCCGTTGACTTGTCTTGCGAGCGGACAACTGTTCTCTGTCCGCTTCGTCAAATTCTTTGCGCAGGCGGGTTAAATATTGGCCGCCTTGAGCGTATCTTCCAGCGAGGCCAGCAACTGCGCGCTGCCCTGCTCGTCAAGGCCGCAAAGGCCGCGCACGCAGGTGAGCAACAGTTCTGTGCCCAGTGTGATTTCGCTGTGTCCGTTATCGATAACACAGTGGTCACCTTCCAGCTTGAGCTTATAAACCCGGGACTCTTTATGCCCGCCGAGGCCGGAAGTAATGGCGTAAACCTGCTCGCCCTGGTCGGTAACATAAAGCCGCTGGCGGGTAATGGCGCGGCTTTCCTCATCAAAATAAGAGCATTCCGAGAACAGGCGACCCCGGAAACTGATTTCCGCGCCAAAGTCGCCCTTAAGGCAGAGGTCTTCCATCACAGCGTCCACATATTTGTTCATGCCGTCCTCCTGCTGAGGGCCAGTGCTTTGCCCGCCTCCCCCGCTGATTTTCTGCGGCAATCAGTCGAATGTCCAACTGATCCGGGGGTAGGCCGTAGAGTTTCCCGCGCTCTTTGCCGCTGGAAAACTCATAACCCATTTTTTAAATTTCGACTACCGCTGTTTTTACCGCCCCGAACTCAGGTGGGCAGCTTGAGCTGTTCCGGCCCGGTGTTTTTGGGCTTTTTCGGCGCGGGTGCAGGTTGAGAAAAAATATCTTCTTCCTGCAAATCGGCCTTGTCAAACAACTCCCCGCCCCCCATGGACGTCCAGAAAGCCTGTAAATCACGGCGGGAAATACGGTAGCCCCGGCCCAGCTTGGCGGCCTGCAAACGGCCCTCCATGATCGCCCTGCGCAAGGTCTCTTTATGACAGGACAATAACACGGAGGCCTCACCCAAAGTAAAAGTGGTTTTCTGCATAAACCATCCGTGGCGCTGAACCCTTAACTATCAACATCTTTCCAAACCAGGTACTACTCAAATCAACTATTGTCAACAATGCGTTACTTATTATTTTATAAATCGACTCAGCCATACTTCTGGCCTGTTTGCATTACTTCAAGCAACCAGAGGACGATTGAAGCGGTTTAGCACCGGGATATGCCGCTGCCTTTGCGGCAAATGAAAAGAAGGGCCATCGCCATGTATGGCAAAAATCCGCCTTAGTTTTTTTTGCAAAAGGCAGGCGGCCTTGCCCGCCGCCAAACCGCGGACTCGCCTTGACAGAAGCAGGAGGCGTTGTTAAAAAATAGGACAGTACCAGAACTATGCCCTGGTTTTTTCGCAACGGCATCCTGGGCATACAACGGGACCTCTTCAATGCTGTATAATACCCCCTTGAGTCAGAGAGAAAACGACGTCCTGACCACCATTATCGAGAATTACATTTCCTCGGCTGTACCCGTGGGCTCACGGTTTGTGGCCGAGCACTCGGGGTTGCAGCTTTCGTCCGCCTCGGTGCGCAATACCATGGCCGAACTGACTGAGCGGGGCTATCTGAGCCAGCCGCACACCTCGGCCGGGCGCGTCCCCACGGCCAAGGCCTTCAAGCTCTATGTAGATGTGATTTTAAAAGCGCAACCCCTGCCCGAAACCGCCCTGTACGAAACCCTGCACGACGGCGCAGAGCACGGCCTGGAAATCACGGCCATACTGCGCCGGGCCAGCGACCTTTTGGCCGAGTATTGCGGCGAGGTGAGCATGGTGTTGGCGCCCGAGCATATGGACCGGCGCTGGCAGCGTATAGATTTTGTGCCCGCAGCCCGCAACCTGGTGCTGGCAATGCTGGTCCTGGAAGGCTCGCAAGTGGAAACCCGTCTGGTTCCCACGGAAGACGACTTTTCCGCAGATGAGCTGAGCAAGTTCAGCAACTATTTGAACACCCATTTTCAGGGTCTGGCCCTGTCGCAGGCCCGGGCGGGCATTCTGCATGAAATGATGGGGGCCGGAGACAATCTGGAAAGAATGTGCGTGCAGGCTTTGGGCCTGGCCAGACATGCCGTGGACCTCTTGGCCACTGAGCGGGAAATTTTTGTCAACGGCGCCCTGCATATATTGGACAAGGCCGAATTTGCCGATGTTTCTCAAATCCGGCATATGTTTTCACTGCTCCAGGAGCGCTCCCGGCTGCTGTCTTTGCTGGACAATACCCTGCTCAGCCCCGATGTGCGGGTCACCTTTCACGCCGATGAGACCAGTGCGGGGCACATGGACTACAGCATGGTCAGCGCGGCGTACGGCGATGAAGGCCCGCGCGGCGCAGTCAGCATCATCGGACCTCACCGCATGAATTACGGCCAAGTAGTCAGCATGGTGGACTATATTTCCAAAGCCCTTACATATATTCTAAAAAACCACACCGAGACGGATTTCGGAAAATAACTGCCGAATTACCCGGTTATTGTTACTTTATACCTTGGACACAACATGAAATA